>NZ_JAUBOJ010000015.1:0-32214 GCF_036700185.1 Microcoleus sp. BM001215392
TCTATGACGCGCAAAATTATTCGTACTGACAAAGCACCCGCACCCGTGGGCCCTTACAATCAAGCGATCGCCGCTACGGGCACTATGCTGTTTGTAGCCGGTCAAATTGCGATCGACACTAGACTAAACGATATCGTCTACACCGACGACGTGGCCAAGCAAACCGAACAAGTGATGGCAAATCTCGAAGCGATTCTCACAGAAGCCGGCGCTACTTGGTTGGATGTGGTAAAAACTACGGTTTTTCTTAAAAATATGAATGATTTTGCCGCTGTGAATGCAGTTTATGGGAAATATTTTGATGAGAAAACTGCGCCGGCGCGGGCTTGTGTGGAAGTTGCTCGTTTACCGAAAGATGTTTTGGTAGAGATTGATTGTATTGCTGTTATTTAAATTCGGCAACCTGCAATCTTCAAATAAGACTCGGCGGTTGAAACCGCGTCTATACAAACAATGTCCGCCTCCGCGGACTGAAGAAATAAAGCATTTGTAGGGTGCGTCGCCATAAACAATCCCTCAAAAAAATCAACAATGGAGAGGGCGACGCACCCTACAGCTACTAATTTTCAAAATCTTTTTTCTTAAAACTTTTGTGGAATGGGCTTTGAGCAGCGCCCGAAAAATTAAACCTAAATACAAAATAGCTTATCTGTCGAAATCTTAGCACCAATATCCTAGGAATCGAAGGGTAAAGTGCGCGACTGTCTTAACTCCCACAGCCGATCGCACAAAGTCGATCTGTCGCTGTCGCGCACTCTACACCCAAATCAACCCGCAACAACCGGATTGAATCTTAAGCAAGCAATTAGCAATTACGTTCTAGCAATTACTAATTACCGCTGATAAATTAGCAATTACCGTCCAAGCAATTACCAATTACCAACCCTAAACTACTTATTCAGCGCTTCGCGGGCGGCTACTGCTTCATCGGGATGAATGTTCAAACGGGTCAAATTAATTCGACCTTTATTGTCAATTTCTCGCACTTTGACAATTACTTCATCGTTCACTGCTAACTCGTCTTCCACTTTCCCAACGCGGTAGTCCGCTAACTGGGAAATGTGAATCATTCCTTCTTTTCCTGGCAGGATTTCGACAAAAGCGCCGATCGGAATAATTCGAGTTACGCGGCCGACATACACGTCTCCTGCATTCAACTTGCGCGTCATGCCGAGGATTATGCTATAAGCCCGCTGAGCTTTTTCGCTGTCGTTACCAGCAATTGTCACGGTTCCGTCGTCTTCGATGTCAATCTTGACACCAGTTTCTTCGGTGATGGCTTTGATGGTTTTGCCACCAGGCCCAATTACCAAACCGATAAATTCGGGATCGATTTTCAGCGTTAGCAAACGCGGTGCAAACGGCGACATTTCCTTGCGGGGAGTGTCGATGGTTGCTAGCATTCTTTCTAAAATGTGCAGTCTCGCGGGTTTGGCTTGGCGGATCGCATTTGCGATCGCATCTAAGGGCAAACCTTTGATTTTCATGTCCATTTGCAAAGCAGTAATTCCGGTGTCGGTACCGGCTACTTTGAAGTCCATGTCGCCTAAGAAGTCTTCAATTGCTTGAATGTCAGTCAAGATTCGGACTTCATCGCCTTCTTTGATTAATCCCATTGCCGCGCCGCTGACGGGTTGCGAAAGGGGAACGCCTGCATCCATTAACGCTAGCGTTGAGGCGCAAACTGAACCCATTGAGGTTGAACCGTCGGAGGAGAGGATTTCGGAAACTACGCGAATGACGTAGGGGAAATCTTCTTTCGATGGCAAAACTGGCAGCAAAGCGCGTTCTGCGAGGGCTCCGTGACCGATTTCTCGGCGTCCGGGCGATCGCATCGGTTTGGTTTCTCCCACGGAAAATGGGGGGAAATTGTAGTGATGCAGGTAGCGTTTGTCTTGCTGCGGGTGCAAGTCATCGGCTAAATCTTGGGCATCGCCTGGAGTTCCCAGGGTCGCTGCTGACAAGACTTGGGTTAAGCCGCGATTGAACAGCGCACAGCCGTGTACTCTTGAAGGCAGCACCCCTACTCGACAAGAAACGGGTCGCACCTCGTCTAGCTTGCGGCCGTCTACACGGACGCCATCTTCGATGATTTGCTTGCGCATCATTTTTTTGGTAACGTCTTTGAAAACGTTGCCAATTGTCTTGCTGGTGGCTGCTAGTTTGATCGGATCGTCTTCGGCCAATTCGGCGATCGCAGATTCGACTGCATTTGCCTTCACTTCGTCCAAAGCTGCATTCCGTATGGTTTTGTCTTTTTCAAATCTTGACAAAATGATGCGGATGGGTTCTTGGGCGCGATCGCGAATGAAGTTTTCGAGGGCGAAATCTTGCGGTGGGCGTTCCTCTACCACGAAATCGATGCCCAATTCTGCCATGATTTCGCGCTGGGCTTGAATCAAGTCACAGGTTGCTTCGTAGCCGAAGTCGATCGCCTCGATGATATCCTGTTCCGGCAATTGGTTAGCGCTGGCTTCCACCATGATTACTCCATCTGGAGAACCGGCTACCACGAGATCCAACTCACCTTCTTTGATTTCGCTGTAGGTGGGGTTGATGATGAAATCGTCCCCTACCAAACCAACTCGCACAGCCGCCATCGGCCCGTAAAACGGCATTTTCGCCAGCAGAATCGCTACGGAAGCACCTGTTACCGCCAAAACGTCCGGCGGCACTTGTTCGTCCATCGACAGCGTTGTGGCTACAACTTGGATGTCGTCTCGCAGCCAGCTAGGGAATAGCGGACGCAGCGGGCGATCGATCAAACGCCCAGTCAAAGTCACTTTTTCTGGGGGACGCCCTTCCCGGCGCAAAAATCCACCGGGAATTTTACCGCCAGCGTAGAGTCTCTCTTCGTAATCCACCAACAGGGGCAGGAAATCTATTCCCTCTCTCCCCTGCGATCGAGTCGCTGTCACTAAAACCGCCGTGTCACCCGACTGAATCAAAACTGCACCGCCTGCTTGAGGCGCCAGTAAACCAATCTTCAGTCTAATATCCCGTCCATCAAAAGATATTGACTTGTCTATCTCTACCATGTAGCACTGCTTCCTTATCTACCACATTCTTTCTCTGTCGGGATCGTAACATTACCACACGATGTTTGAGAGGAACCAGCCAAAAGAGAGAGATAATCGGCGGGCGATCGACTGTCAGCGCCTCGATTGTAAGCATTTATACTGTTTATTTTTTTTTTCATGTTCTCCTGTCGATTCTCCGGTCGATCGCCCGCCAAACACCTGCCATAGATGGTAGTATGAATTTTCGATTGGGAAATTTGGATCGATTAGGTCAACCGCAGATGTCAGGCAGATAAACACAGATTAACGCAGATAATTTCAAGAAAGTTCGTATTTTTTGCAAGAGTTATATTATTCACAAATCAAACAGGACTGCTGTAGCAAGTCTCGCAATTAAATAAAAATATTAGGATTTAAAAATGGCAATTTTACACGGCAGTTGGTTATTAGAAGAGAAAAAAAATGGCTTATTTATTTGGGGAGAAACTTGGCGTAAAATTGGGGCGATAGATACTGTTGAATCGGGGATGAGCCTACAGCATCCCTTAGGAATGACCGAAGCTGAACTGAAGACTTTTTTAACTTCCTTGCAGCAGTCGGGTAAACTCAACTGGCAATTACCCGAAACCGCAGAGATTCAGGAGAAAAGCAAGAAGACTAGACGATCGCCCAAAACGACCACCGCAGCCCCTCCCGCCGGGGATTTATCAATTCAGAGGCAAGTTCGGGCGATCGCACTTCCCACCCAAATCTCCGCAGACAACACAGCCCTAATCCCGCAGCACTCAGCAGCAGCATCACTGGATGAACCAGCAAAAATCGAGGAAATTTACCTTTATCCTTGGCAAGTCGAAGGTTATTTACTCAACCCTCAAGCAGCTTTTGTGTTCTTGCAATCATTGCCGCTCAATACCACAGAAGCAGATTCTTTTGTCGGTTCAGATTTGCGTTTTTGGTCTCATATTGCTAGGTGGAGTTTGGATTTGTTGGCGAGATGCAAATTTTTGCCAGCATTAGAACCACAACCTGACGGTTCTGCTATTGCTAAATGGCAACCTTTGTTAGATAGTTCTACTGATCTTCTCCGTCTCGCTACTTTTTCTAGGCAAATGCCGACGGCTTGTCGAATATATCAGAAGGGTTCGGCAGCGGATTTTGTGGCGGATGTAAGGGATGTAATAAAAGAAGGTTCGGCAGCGACTTTAAGGAATCTTGCGGTGGATTTTCCTGTGGTGGCGGAGGATTTGGTGTTGGGGTTTTTGAGTAGTGTGGTGGATTGTGAAGTGCGAGCGGCTGCTGGCTCAACTTTAGATATCAAAACAGTTTCTCCAACCCGCGAATGGTTGCAAGCTTTGCAGCAGGAATCTGGGATTGTACAAGCAGAATCAGCAGCTTTGGAAAAGTTGGCAACCAAGCTGACTGCTTGGGCTGCACCGCTGCAAAATCAACTATCTCAACAAAATCAATTTCACACTTGTTTTCAACTCATACCGCCGTCTCCCGGGAAAGTTAACTGGAGTTTAAATTATTGTTTGCAAGCAGTAGATGAAGCCGATTTTTTGGTAGATGCGACAACTGTTTGGAACAACTCTGTCGAACGTTTGAATTATGCGGGGCGGACAATAGAATTGCCTCAAGAAACTTTACTCAGCGGTTTGGGTTTAGCCTCGAAACTTTATCCGTTAATTGAGCCGAGTTTGCAAGCACAACGACCGCAATCTTGTCAACTAAATCCGCTGCAAGCTTACGAGTTTATTAAGTCTGTGGCTTGGCGGTTTTCTGATAGCGGGTTGGGCGTGGTTTTGCCGCCGAGTTTGACTCATACTGATGGTTGGGCGAGTCGTTTGGGTTTGAGTATTAAGGCGGAAACTCCGAAGGCGAATCCGGCGAAAGGCGGGCTGGGTTTGCAAAGTCTGTTAAGTTTTAAGTGGGAATTGACGATCGGCGGACAGCGCATTTCTAAGGCAGAATTTGACAACTTGATCGCGTTGAATTCGCCTTTGGTGGAAATTAACGGCGAGTGGGTGGAGTTGCGCGCAACCGATGTCAGGGCGGCTCAAAGTTTCTTTGCTAGCCGCAAAGAGCAAATGACTCTTTCTTTGGAAGATGCTTTGCGGTTGGCTTCTGGGGATTCTCAGATGATTGAAAAGTTGCCGGTGGTGAATTTTGAAGCAACTGGTCAACTTCAGGAATTGTTGAATACTTTAAGCGATAATCAGGCCGTAAGCGCGATCGCAACTCCAGCCACTTTCCGAGGACAATTGCGGCCTTATCAAGCGCTAGGGGCAGGTTGGTTAGCATTCTTAGAACGCTGGGGTTTAGGTGCTTGTCTCGCGGACGATATGGGTTGTGGTAAATGCGCGCTACCGCAGAGCTTGCTTTTTGTCAATGGTTTTTTACAAGAAGCTGAAAAAATCTGGGAAGCTTATTCTAACAAAATAGACTTCGATGGTGAGGGGTTTTGGTCTGAACCTACCGAGCAATTAATTGTAAATTCCATCCATCGGGAAACCGGCAAGATTGTACAAGCAAATGTTCGACGACTTTATCGCCAGCAAGTCCAAGAAAAGTTGCGAACAATCAAACTGCAAGACGGTAGCAGCATCACTATTACCCGCCGTCACAAATTGTTAGGACGCGATGGCTGGACAAATGAGTTCAAAGTTGGAGATTATGTTTGTGTACCTGCAAAATTGTATTGGGAAGGAAAACCCGAAGATCCAGATTTAGTTAAGTTTATGGCTTGGCAGATTGCGGAGGGACATGAGCTGAAAAACGCAGCAAGGCTCACAATAACACAAAAAGATGCGACTGTTCTGGAAGATTTACGTGTTGCACTCCACCGAATTAGCAAAAAGTATGGGATAAAAATCAATAATCCTGCTATTCATAATCGCGATTATGCTAGAGCAGCAGATTTGATGGTATCCAGTCGAGAATACCAAAATTTTTTGGAAGTCAACGGCTATCAGTGGGGGAAGCTGTCAGCCGAGAAAAGCTTCCCAAAATTTATTATGCAAGCCAATCTGGATAGCATACGGATTTTTCTCAAAAACTACTTTGATGCTGAAGGTTCTGTAGAGTCGAAGGTGCGGACAGTCGAAATTAGCACCGCTTCACCTGTAATCATTCAACAACTTTCTACACTGCTGCGCCGTTTTGGTATTTGGTTGCGAATCGCCGCCAGACAGAAACGCGCTACTAATGGTAGCGGAATTTTTCGGACTTATTATATCGGCACTTTCGGCGGTAACTCAGCGCGGATATTTTTGCAAGAAATCGGCTTCGGTTATCCAGAGAAACAGCAAAAATTAGAGAAGATTTGCGAAGTTACTGCGAATACAAATGTCGAAGGAATTCCGGTTTCCGATCTTGTTGCTGATGCAGTAGAGATGACAAAACTGCCGCTGCGACATTTCGGGATGCACAATCCTGTTTATATTAACGGTTCCCAACAGTTTTCCCGCATCAGTCTCGGAAAGGTAATCGCAGGTATGGAAAATGTGCTGGCTGGTTCCGCAGAACAGGAGTACCGACAGCTAAAGCCTTCTAAATGGACGAATCAGACGTTAGATGCCTATGCAAATCTCAATGTACCGCAGCTTGATACTGTCCGAGAAAATTTGCAACTTATACTCGATCGCGAAGTGTTTTATTGCCGAATAGAGGAAATTGAGGATTTTGAGTACAGTGGCTGGGTTTATGACTTCGAGGTGAGCGAACATCACAATTTTGTTGCCAACAATATCTTGTGCCACAATACTATTCAGCTAATTGCTTTTCTCCTGCATTTGCAAGAACAGGATGCCCTAAAAGCGCCGACATTACTGGTTTGTCCGACATCAGTGTTGGGGAATTGGGAGCGCGAAGTCAGGAAATTTGGCCCGACGTTGAAAGTGTTACTACATTATGGAGATCAACGTGCTAAAGGTAAAGCATTTGCGGCAGCAATTAAGGAAAAAGATTTAATAGTTACCAGTTATTCCCTGGTGTTTCGTGATGCTAAGGAAATTCAAAGCACTAAATGGCAGGGATTGGTTTTAGATGAAGCGCAAAATATTAAGAATTCTGAGGCTAAGCAGTCGCAGGCGGTGCGGCAAATCGAGGCATCTTTTAGAATTGCGCTGACGGGAACTCCGGTGGAAAATAGACTGCAAGAGTTGTGGTCTATTTTAGAGTTTCTCAATCCCGGCTATTTGGGCCCGCGCAATTTCTTTCAGCGCCGCTTTGCAATTCCGATCGAGAAATATGGAGATAGAGAATCATTGCATACTTTGCGATCGCTCGTGCGGCCTTTCATCCTCCGCCGCCTGAAAACCGATAAGGAAATCATCCAAGATTTGCCGGAAAAACAGGAGATGACTGTATTTTGCAGTCTGGCATCTGGTCAGGCGGCACTATATCAGAAAATTGTCGAAGAGTCAATCGCTAATTTAGAATCAGCCGAAGGCATTCAGCGCCGGGGCATGATTCTGGCTTTGCTGGTAAAACTGAAACAACTTTGCAACCATCCTGCTCTTGTAAAAGCAGAAGGTAAGCCCAAAGAATTGAGCATTAACAGCCAAGAATCGGGGAAATTGCAGCGGTTGGTGGAAATGTTGGAAGAGGTTGTCGCCCTGGGCGATCGGGCTTTGATTTTCACTCAATTTGCGGAGTGGGGAAAACTCCTGAAACCGCATCTAGAACAGCATTTAGGTCGAGAAGTTTTGTTCTTGTACGGCGGCATTAAGCAGCAGCAGCGGGAAGAAATGATCGATCGCTTCCAGCACGATCCCCAAGGCCCGCCGATTATGATATTATCGTTGAAAGCTGGCGGTACTGGCTTAAATTTAACCAGAGCAACCCACGTTTTCCACTACGATCGATGGTGGAATCCCGCAGTAGAAAATCAGGCAACTGACCGCGTATTTCGGATCGGTCAAACCAGAAATGTGCAAGTTCACAAATTTGTCTGTACTGGCACATTAGAGGAGAAAATTCACGATATGATCGAAAGTAAAAAAGCTCTCGCCGAACAAGTAGTCAGCGCGGGCGAAAACTGGTTGACTGAACTCGATACTGACCAACTTCGCAATTTACTAATTCTCGATCGCAATGCTATTATAGAAACAGAAGAAGAATAATCAGAGGACTGACCAATTATCAACAGTACGACACGCAAGTCACCGATACAGGGATATTAGTTATTTGTTATTGGTTATTTGTTACTTGTTATTTCCAATGCCCTCTTTGGCCAATGCCCTCTTTGGCCAATGCCCAATTCCCAATTCCCAAATTAAATGATTGACAGAGAATGGTGGACGCAACAGTGGCTCGATTTAATCAATACTTACCGCTTCAAAAAGCGCTTAGAGCGCGGCTGGCAATATGCGCGGGAAGGTAAAGTTCTCAGCATTAAATTTCCCAACCAAGAAGTAATTGCCATAGTTCAAGGAACAGATCCTAAACCATATCAAGTTTCTTTAGGACTCGATACTTTAACTGATGAAGATTGGGATTACGTGATTGAAAATATGTCGCAAAGAGCGGTTTTTTCAGCTAAACTATTAGCAGGAGAAATGCCGCACAATATTGAAGATGTATTTGCAGCAGCCGGAAAAACTCTATTTCCCTTAAGTTTGTCAGATATTCGATCGCGCTGTAGCTGTCCCGATCCGAAAAATCCTTGCAAACACATCAGTGCAGTATACTACTTGTTGGGCGATCGCTTCAGCGAAGACCCTTTCGTACTCTTTCAACTGCGCGGCAGAACCAAAGAGCAAATTTTGACCGCCCTCCGCCAGACACGCGGTACCCAAGCAGAGGAAAATTCCCAGCTAAACTCAGGCGAAAATTCCCCCGCTGCGAATGCTAAAGTGCCAAAGGTCGATCGCTTTTGGGAATACAACCAGCAGCTAGAATCATCTTTAGTGATCGTTGTACCGCCGCCCAGCAGCGAAACAGTATTAGACATTTTAGGGCCAATTCCCCTCGCAACTGACCCAAAAGGAACGCCTAGCAAATCTTCCCCCGCATCTGACACCCTGAAGCAGTATTTTAGCAAAATCTACCAAACAGTTAGCCAGCAAGCAGTCTTAGCAGCACTGAAACGGGGCGAAGGAGACTAACAAATTGATTCTTTATTCAATCCGCGGAGGCGGATTTCGTTTGTATAGTAGCGGTTTCAACCGCCAAGTCTTATTCTCTAATTGCGCTTAGCAGAAGGCGGATTGGTCAAACGCAACCAAGTTGCCAAAGTTGCTACAGCGAAAACAGAAGCCAAGCTGAACGTCAAGAAAGTTTCAAAGGCTGACATAATGCTGTTCCTCTTTATTTGAGCGATCGAATAAATCTTTTCCTTTATCTTTATATCAGCATCGCTCAATTTTTTCAATGTTTCAGAACATAAAGTATTTACTACTTTAACTTTAAAAATATTTGTTTACATAACTTTACTATCTTCCCAGATTACTCATAATATCGAGCAATTCCTGAGGGCGTTCGATCAAAAAATCGGGATTGTGTGCAGCCAAAGCCTCATGAGAATTAAAACCCCAACCTACAGCAATTACCTTAAGTCCAGTTTTTCTAGCAGCGTCTATATCTCGGATTTCATCTCCCACATAAACGACTTCTTCAGGATTTATATGCTCTCTTCTGAGCCATCTATTAATAACTTTATGCTTGCCAAAAGTTGAACCAGAGTAAATAAAGCTAAAAATGTCTTCCAAGCCGTTTATTTCCAGCGATTCCAACACATTCTCTCGGGAATTAGATGTGATAATTCCCAGTTGAAACCCCAGATTTTTTAACTCCCACAAAACTTCTTTAATTCCGGCAAATAATTTGATATTGCAAATTTCACTGCGTAACTCTGCTCTCAATTTTCTAATCAGCAGGGGAAATTTGAACATAGAAATGCCAGAATACCGGAGTATTTGCCAAGAAGTCAAGTTGCTCAGTTGAGCGAGTTCCTCTTTTGTCGCCGACTTGAAGCCAAATTCTGCTGACAAACGGTTGGTGATGCTCAGAAGAATATCAATTGTATCTGCTAAAGTACCGTCAAAATCAAAAATAATTACTTTGGTCATTGGGAACATTAAATCAGGAATGGGAAATCTATTCTATATTACTCATTACCTCTTGATTGTTAATCCAAAAAAGATAGCAACGACGGGAATCGCACCCGCATCTCCCGGTATACTCCAGGGAATTCTATCACTTAAACTACGTTGCTGGTGGCAGCGAACCGAATCAAACGGTTGTCTCTCGCCTTGACGAGGCGATCGCTCTACCACTAAGCTACACTGCCACTTCCATTATACTTTACTTGCTCGAACTTCTTTGAAGGGGCGAAGAATTAGTGAAGTAGGGTGCGTCAGTTGCGATAATTGTTGTTTCATAGGAACCATCTCAAAACTGACGCACCAATCTTTCCCGGTGCGTCAGTTTTGAGATGTTTCATTTAGATCGAATTTTTGATAACTGACGCACCGCTACTTATCACCAGGGCGAATCAGTATAATCTTTAAACAACTTGCCATAAACATAGCGTTTCTCATTTACGCCGGCATAAATCGGGTCGCAAATGCGCGCCGCCGCATCTATCGCATCAAAAGGAGGTTGAACGCCACGTGCTTGCATATTTAAAATTTGAGGATGGGGGTGTAAAAAACTTACCCATCCCGGATCGACAGCATTCATAAAAATTTTGTGTTTGGCGTACTCTTTGGCGCAGGTGCGAGTCATCATGTTAAGTGATGCTTTTGCCATGTTAGTATGCGGGTGACGCCAAGATTTGTCGCCGTTAAACAGCCCTTCTTTTGAGGAAACATTGACAATATACTTGCTGTTTTCAGGAAAAATATTCATCAGCTTTTTGAGCCTGCTGTTGATCGCAAAAGGAGCAATTGCATTAATCACATGAACTTCTAATAACTCCAAAATGCTCACCTCATCGTCCTTCATCAGCCAACTGTTGAAAGGGCGCAAATCTATTTGCTGTCCGTCGCTATCGTACATCCCCAACGGAAACCAACTAGAGTTATCTTCCTCTGATATCAAGTTCTTTTGCTCTAAAGTCAAGGCTAAAGCACTTGCAGTTTGGTTGTCGGAATCTTCCGGTGCGATCGACTTTAGCACATCCCCACCCATATCCAAAAAGTGCGCTCGCGCTAACAGCGGCTGAATTTCCGCAGGCAAAATCTCGAAAGGCAGAGCCTCTAAATCCCTCAAATGCTGGTAAAATGCCGGAGGGCGACGAACGGTTTGAGCCGCATTGTTAACAATAATATCGAGTCGGGGATAGCAACAGGTGAGGTGTTCTGCAAAACGCTCAACCTTGGCAATATATCGCAAATCTAACTCGTAAACGTGCAGGCGATCGCCCCAATCGCCAAAATCCGGTTCTCCAGCATACCTTTTAGCCGCATCGCGAGCAAAACGAGTAGTAACAATTACCGAAGCACCAGCCCTCAGCAACCTCAAAGCTACAGCATAGCCAATTTTTACCCTCGCTCCCGTCACCAAAGCCAACAGCCCGTGCAAATTAGCCGTTTCGTTGCGTTTTGCATAATTCACTTCGCCACAATCCAAACACAAGCCGCTATAAAAAGAATGTGGCTGTTGAAAACTATTCTTGCAGACAAAACAGCGTGGCAGTTTATCCATATTCAATCCCTAATAGAAATCAAACAAGACTAATTATCATGTCCAGGCACATCGCGAAAGATTAGCATCAGTAAAATTTGCCCCATCAATATTAGCTTTTTTCAAAATAGCACCGCTCAGATTAGCCTTGCTGAAATTAGCCCCGCTGAGATTTGCTTTCAGGAAATTTGCTCTTTTCACAGCAGCACCGCTCAGATTAGCACCAGCCAAAGTAGCTTTATTAAAATCCGCATCGCACAGGTTAGCTCCAGTAAAATCAGCTTGATAAAAATCAGCATTTGTCAAATCTGCTCTTTCTAGATTAGCACCGCGCAAATTAGCTCTCATAAAACAAGCTCCTGCAAACTTGCTCCACCGCAAATTAGCTCCTGCAAAAACAAACCCTTTAAAATTCCAGCCATTCAAATTCGATCGGATTAATTTAATTCCCGCCAGATTTGCTCCTGTCAATTTTGCCCCGCCCAGCTTAGCAAAACTCAAATCCGCCCCGCTCAAATCAGCACCAGTCAAATCAGCTCCGCTCAAATCAGCCCCACCGAGTTTAGCTTCTTTCAGGATAGTTTGACATAAATTAGCTTCCCGCAAATTAACTAAACGGAGGTTTGATTGACCCAAATTAGCTCCCTGCAAATCTGCCCCGCTGAGATTCGAGCGACTCAGGTTAGCTCCGCTAAAATCAGCATTTCTCAGATTAGCTACTTCCAAGTTACTCTGAAAAATTTTTGCTGTTTGTAAATTACTACCTTCAAAACTTGCTCCTGCTAAATTAGACTCCCTCAAGTTAGCACCGCTAAAATTATATCCGCTCAAATTTGCCCAGCTCAAATCTAAAAATCCGCCTAATAAAAGTAGATTTTGCACTCTCCATTTATTCCAGATTGTTGTACCTTTTTCAAGCAAGCTAATTTGTTCTTCCCGCCCAAACATCGCAGCAGCCGTAGCTCTTACCCGCTCGTCAGCATCGTCAAAAACTGTAATTGCTGCTTCTAAACCTGCTTCTGGGTAGTTTAAAGCTTCCGCAAGTGCTGCTAGCCTTGCTTCAGCTAGGGGGCTGGCTAAGCGCTGTTTCATTTCTGCTATGCCCCCCAAGACAGCAGCATTAATTGGAGGTGGATTTTTACCGCCTAAAATTGCATCGTATTTTGTAGGTTCATTGGGAGACATAAATTTGAGAAGCAGGAATAAGAAAAAAATACGGTAACTACTAATGATAGTATGTCTTTCGAGAAGTCCTATAATAACATTGGTTCGTAGTGAGGACTTTAGTCCTTTCATTTATGCGGACTAAAGTCCTCACTACGAACCTTTTGACTTTAGTCCTTTCATTTATGCGGACTAAAGTCCTCACTACAAACCTTTTGATTGTGGGTAATTGAATTGATATGACAACTGTCAACTGTCAACTGTTTTGATTTGCTTTCGCATTTCTGCGCAACATTTCGGGTTTAATTCGCCGCAGCGCCGAAGCTGTAAATCGGCGGTTCCATTCTTCATCGGAAATTGTGGCTAATTCTGCAAGCGTCGGTGCTATGTTTTCAGGATAAGGCTCGAATTCTGCAACATCTGTTGGTTTGGCAAATCGCTGATTCCAAGGACAAACATCTTGACAAATGTCGCAGCCTGCTACCCAACCTTGTAAATTAGATGCAATTTGATCGGGAAGTTTTTCGGCTCGATTCTCGATCGTATGATAAGCTATGCACCGATCGGCATCCACGACAAAAGGCTCAGTAATTGCTCCCGTCGGACACGCCTCGATGCAGCGA
Source organism: Microcoleus sp. BM001215392 (assembly GCF_036700185.1). Lineage (NCBI taxonomy): Bacteria > Bacillati > Cyanobacteriota > Cyanophyceae > Oscillatoriales > Microcoleaceae > Microcoleus > Microcoleus sp. BM001215392. The sequence continues at coordinate 13,436 of NZ_JAUBOJ010000015.1, forward strand.
GTGCAGGTACCGCAATGTTCGGTGTGTGGCGCATCCGGCTCTAACTCGATATTAGTCAAAATTTCGCCCAAAAACACCCAAGAACCGTATTCTCGCGAAATTACATTACCATTTTTAGCCATCCAGCCAATCCCCGCCCGCTGGGCCCACACTTTATCCTGAATCGGCCCGGTATCAGCATAATACCGTGCTTCAATTCCTTCGCCTTGCGATCGCACCCAATTTGCTAACAGCTTCAGTTTTTTGTGCAAAATTTTGTGGTAATCCCGCCCCCAACCGTAGCGGGATATCTTAGCATACTCTCTGACTGCATCGTCCCCCCCCTCCAACGGGGGATTCTCGGGGCGTTGGTGAGGCGTGTAGTAGTTGATGGCGACACATATTAATGACTGCACCTCTGGCATTACCGATCGAATGTCCAGCCGTTTTGGGTTTGCCATCCATGCCATATCCGCCTGATAACCCTTGTCCAGCCAAGCCTGCAATCTTGGTTTTTCTCGATCGACATCTGCGTCTGCGTCTGCTGAGGCGATCCCGACTTTGTGAAATCCCAACTCTAGGCTTTTTTGCTTAATGCGATCGCTATTAATTGTTATTTTCATCGGATAAAAAACCATATCACAAAATGGGTTATAAGTCTATTAATATTTAGACTTATTTTACGACAGAATTCATAATACTTTCACAATCTTTATATTTATAAATTTGAACTGTAATTTGTCAAAAACGTTACATAATTTTAATTAAGGAAGAATTCGATTCGCTCTTCTTCAAGTACGCAAGTAAAACCGACAGCGAATCCCACAGTATAAACATGGCAGTTAGTATTCAATCAGCTCAATCTATTTTCTCCAACACCGAGATTGCTAGTGCTGTTCCGGCCACCACGGACTCGTTCTACAAGCTCAGCGTTGAAGACCAACTCGCACTGCTCTGGTATGCTTACACGGAAATGGGCATTTCCATCACCGCAGCCGCCCCGGGAGTAGCCAGCATGGCGCTGGTCGAAGGCGTCCTGAGCGAAATCAAACAGATGTCGCCGGCTGCTCAAAGCAAAACCATGTTTGACCTCGCCAGCAATGCTGACACCACGATCGGGCGCATCTACACCTCCTTGCGCGTCAACACTAAGCTCGGTTTCTGGTACGAGTTGGGACAGTTGATGAAGCAGGGCGTTGTGGCTCCCATCCCCCCGGGCTACCAAATGTCTCCCGAAGCAACCCAAGTCCTTGAAACCATCAAGAAGCTCGATCCGGGTCAACAAATTACCGTACTTCGCAACACCGTAGTTCACATGGGCTACGATCCCGATTTCAGCCAAGAATACGGCAAACGCTCTGCTCCCCGCAGCACTCCTACCGCTGTAGCAGAGCGGGTGAAAACCCAGATTGAGGGTATCACCGAGCAGACAGTGCTCAGCTACATCGACTACATGAACGCCTTCGACTTCACCCCAGCCGTGGGTTTATTTGCTGAAGACGGTGCTCTCCAACCGCCTTTCCAAAAGCCGATCGTCGGTCGCGAAGCTATCCTCAACTATATGCGGGAAGAGTGCATCGGCCTGAAAATGATGCCCGAGCGAGGTGTGTCGGAGCCTGCTGAAGATGGCTACCGCCAAGTCAAAGTCACGGGTAAAGTCGAAACTCCTTGGTTCGGCGCGAATGTGGGTATGAACATCGCGTGGCGGTTTATGCTCGATCCTCAAGGTCAAATTTTCTTTGTGGCGATCGACTTGTTGGCTTCTCCTAAGGAATTGATGAATTTGATGCGCAAATAGAATATTCTTGTTTGCCTCAGTCAAACATAATTATACAAAAACCCAGATGCCTTAAGGTGTCTGGGTTTTTGCGATTTTAAATTTTAGATTGGAAGAATTGAAGGATGGGTAATGACTTACTGGATCAGGGTTTGGAGCTTCCCAACTCTGGTATTTTTTTTGTAAGTCCTATGGATTTTGGTCGATCGCTCTGCGATTTCTACCCCCGGCCCACAGGCTTCTTAGTTTTTTCGGATATTTTTCCTCGCCTTAGCTATATCTTTTGAGGGATTTGCTGCGACAAAGAGAATGATTAAAGTATATTTATTCCTCTCTAATCAGTTCTTTTATGACCGCCACGACTCGACCTATTTTAACTCGCTCTACAAACATTACCACCATCACAAAGCCAGCAATCCAGCGATATTTTGAAAGTTTAAACGCGGGCGAGTTTGAAGAGACGGCTAATTTGTTTGCCGATCGCGGGATTCTGCACGCGCCGTTTGAAGAGCCAATTACCGGCAAAAGCTCGATCGCCGCTTATCTAAAAACAGAAGCGCGAGGAATGCAGCTCGAACCCCAGCAAAGTGTCAGCAAAATTTTAGCAGATGGCACAGTTGAAATTCAGGTTAGCGGCCGGGTGCAAACTGCGGCATTTGGTATTAATGTCGGATGGCTGTTCCTACTAAATCATCACCAAGAAATCCTGGCTGTCACCGTCAAGCTGTTAGCTTCTCCCCAAGAGTTGCTAAATCTGCGCCCCCATAATAAATAAATTTGACGTTTCATAAGCGGTTTCATATTTAAATATTAAACTTGACCTTGGGCGATCGAAGGCAATAGCTCAAGTCATGTCATCCTGATTGTTTGTGCGCAACTGAGGCTAAAACCGGGTTTTTTAACCAAATCTCCCATCAAGTACCACCAACTGTTGAAAAACCAGGCTGCTGCGGTATTTTTGCACCTTGGACTGTACTGCGATCGCCTTGCAGTTACTCAGAGAGCAACCAAAAGGCACGAAAAAGTGGGTGTCTGTCACCGCAGCGCGCGACAGACACCCACTACAGTCAAAAACTGCATTTCTAAGGAATAACGGCTAATTAAGATTTTTCTGGCAAACTTGCTTCCAACTTGAGACAGTTGCGACCGTCTATTTGCAAAGTGTAGTCCACCCGATCCATAAGCCGGCTCATAATCAGCCAGCCGTAGCCGCTTTCCTGCTTAGCTTCCGGTCTTGGGGGACTGTAAGTATCCATTTCGTAACCTTTACCGTAATCCCAAATTTCTAAACCAATATCCCGATTTTTTAAATTCAAGCGAATTAAAACAGGCAAATTTGGTTGATCTTTGTGAGCATGGCGGATCACGTTAGAATAGGCTTCTGCTAACACCAAGCGCAAACGATTAGACTGGCGCGGCCAATCGACGTGCTCTCCTAGCTCTACTTCTAAACTGCTCAGCAACCAGTTTTCAACTATTGTTAAAAACCGCAAGTCGCTTGGCACGTGAAGCTCAGTATTCATAAAAAAATCCTGTAAGTTTTGAAACCTGTGTCTGGTGACCAGGGATGAAATACAAAACGCCACATTAATTTGGCGTTAATACTTGTCGCTACATGAAGGATACTCAATAGCGGGCGATCGAGGCAATACACTTTCTTTGAAGGCATTCATCAAAAAGCATCTGTTAAGACTTAGGCATTGAGGCGCTAGTTCTGTAACTTTTGCCGTTAGCGAAGCTTGGAGCTATTGGATCGCCCGCGTTCTGTGCGGTAATCTGTAAGCTGTCAACTGAAGGCTAGAGTTTTTGATACTCCAAGCCTCGACTATCCGTCGGGATGGCTGACAGATTCAGAGAACCTCCAGAGAGAGTATGGTTTGGTCATCTTCCTGAACGGGATTGTCAGCTCGGATGTAAGCGAGCAAATTATCCAAGTTGAAGGAACCAGGCTCTTGAATCAAAAGTTGCCAAAGCCCTTCTTGTTGTAGCATAGAACGGGTTGGTTCGCCCCCTGAGACGCCCGCAGTAGTCACGCTGGCTTCAGTAATCCCATCACTTGTCAGCAGAAATACATCTCCTGACTTTAATTCGATCGCACCTGCTTTACCTTTCCAGACTGGAAGTATCCCCAAGGGAATACCGCGAGCTTTGAGGAAATTCGGCTCTGCTGGCGTTTTACCGCTAGCTGCTTGAGCTCTCACTTCTGAGTTAGACCAAACGATCGGATAAATGTGACCGGCATTAGCAAAAGCCAAGTGTCCCGTTGACGGAGTGTAACGAGCAACAACCATTGTAATAAAATGGTTGTTGCCGATCAGGTCGTCAGACATAGTGCTATTCATATTCTGCATAACTTGCTCGGGCTCGGGAGAAACTTCTTGAGAAAGTTCGCGCCGCATCACCGAAATCGCGCTAGCCATAAATAGAGCAGCCGGAACACCCTTACCTGAAACATCACCCACCGCTATCCAAATATCGCCTTGAGAGTGGACGTACACTTCAAAAAAGTCACCGCCAACTTCCCGCGCCGGATAACAACAAGCTTGTACCCTGACAGTTTCAAAATCCGGCCAACTTTGGCGCAACAAGTTTGTTTGGATTTGGCGGGCCACCTCCAACTCGTTTTGCATCTGATTGGCTAAATCGAGAGTGCGCTGGTAGAGCTTAGCTTGAGACAGGGCGAGAGCAGCTTGAGCTGCTACCCCTTCTATTAACTCTATATCTTCTCCCGACCAAGGGTTAGTGCCGCCAATCTGACACAGAGCTAGTACCGCCAACAAGTCTTGCTGATAAGTCAGGGGTACAGCAATCTCAACCGAGTTACCGTCAGCCCCACTGTTGGCTTTTACTTGAGTTTGGCGGCTGGCTACGGCTTGAACCAGCAAATTTTCATCAAAAGAAAAGCTGCTAGGTTCGGCGGTTTGGGCTTGGTAGGGAAAGGTACTCGGCAATAGTCGATCGACTTCTACCGGCCGCAGCATACAATAGTTGGCCTCAAAAGTTTGACCTACGGTTTGAACAATAGTTTGTACCATACTAGAGTAATCTAGCGACCCGCGAATCACGCTCATCACCTCATTAAACAGAGATTCCTTGCGTAAAGCGCGACGCAGTGCAACGCTGCGCTGCTTGTAGTATTTGTAAGTTTCTGACGCTTGATTGATAACTGATTTCAGTTCTTCTGGATTCCACGGTTTGGTGATGTACTTGAAAACTTGACCTGCATTGATTGCTTCTACCAAGTCTTCAACATCGGTGTATCCAGTCAGCAGAATCCGAATCGTATCGGGAAAGCGATCGACTGTTTTCCCCAAGAACTCGGTACCATTCATTTCTGGCATTCGCTGGTCAGATATAATCACCGCCATCTCGCCCTGTTCGTCTAGAACGGACAGGGCGCTGAGGGCGCTATCTGCTTTGTAAACCTGAAAGTCGCGTCGAAACGTCCGGTACAGCAAATCCAAGTTGTCGGGTTCGTCATCGACTACCATTAGTTTCAGTTTGCTTCCATCTCCCCGACTCATGCTATTCCCTACTCCTAGGCGAATTAATCAGGTCTAAAACTAGCTTGTCAAATACCCTCTTCTGATTCAGCGGAGCCGAATCTGCGTCAAGGGTTCGGGTTTCATAAGTCAGTGCCATGACGGGTGATACCACAAGGAAGTTCGGAACTTGCATCCGGGATCGGTCTTAGCTGACCTCGCCGCCTTTGGGATCTCGTCCTTTACTGCCATTACTACCAAATCAAATTAATTTTTCTGCCAGTCTGAGCTTAGCAGAACGAGAGCGGGGATTTCTAGCTAGTTCTTCGGATTGTGGCACGATCGGCTTTTTTGTCAGTACCTGCAAACACTCTGTTGCTCTGAGTTGGTGCTTGACCGGCCTGTCTTCGAGACTGTGAAAAGTAATAATTCCGATTCTCCCACCGAGTTTTAGCCATTTAGGCGCTTGGTTGAGGAAAGTATCTAAAGACGCTAGTTCGGAGTTGACGGCTATTCTTAAAGCTTGGAAAGTGCGGGTGGCGGGATGGATTCTGCCGTTGCGCTGCTTGGGTGGGAAGGTGCTAGCGATCGCGCCTGCGAGTTCCGTTGTATTTTGAAAAGGACGTTGTGCGACAATCCGCCTCGCGATGCGCCGAGACAGTCGTTCCTCCCCGTACTTGTAAATAATATCTGCTAGTTTAACTTCTTCCCAGTGATTGATAATCTCTTCTGCGGTCAAAGATTGCTGCTGGTTCATACGCATATCTAGTTGAGCTGGATGGCGAAAACTAAAGCCACGTTCCGGTGTATCGAACTGAGCAGAGCTAACCCCTAAGTCTGCTATAATACCATCAAATTCGGCATCTAGGGACTGATATTCGGCAAAATTGCCGTGCCAAAACTCAACGGGCGAGTTGGCAAATCGGGCCGCGCAAAAACGGATGGCTTCTACATCGCGATCGATCGCCACCACAGTCACATCAGGCGCCGCGGCCAAAATCAAACCAGTGTGTCCGCCACCTCCCAGCGTCGCATCCAAATAGCGCCCGCCCGGACGCACAGCTAAACCCGTAATTAATTCTTGGGCTAAAACTGAAACGTGATAGGTGTCAGCGCAGACATCCGATCCAGGGGTGTCCTTCTCAGAGAGCTCGATATCCTTCATAATCTATAAAAGTGAAACAAAAATCAACAATAGTCAGTAATCATTAAGTCATTTAATTATGTCAAGAATCGAGACCAGAACCGAACCAATGGTGCTCAACATGGGCCCGCACCACCCATCCATGCACGGCGTACTGAGGTTGATTGTCACCCTGGACGGCGAAGATGTGGTGGACTGCGAGCCTGTTTTGGGCTATCTACACCGTGGGATGGAGAAAATTGCCGAAAATCGCACGAATGTGATGTACGTGCCCTACGTGAGCCGCTGGGACTACGCTGCGGGGATGTTTAACGAAGCGGTGACAGTCAATGCGCCGGAAAAGTTAGCGAATATAGCAGTCCCCAAACGGGCGAGTTACATTCGGGTAATTATGCTGGAGTTGAACCGGATTGCTAACCACTTGATGTGGGTAGGGCCATTTTTGGCAGACGTGGGCGCGCAAACTCCCTTTTTCTACACTATGCGCGATCGCGAACCAATTCTCGACTTGTGGGAAGCAGCCACCGGCTACCGCATGGTAAACAACAACTACTTCCGCATCGGCGGAGTCGCAGCAGATTTACCCTACGGTTGGGTAGACAAGTGCGAAGATTTCTGCGATTACTTCCTGCCCAAAATTGACGAATACGAACGTTTAATCACCAACAATCCGATCTTCCGCCGCCGGATTGAAGGGCTCGGTACAATTTCCCGCGCCGAAGCGATTAACTGGGGACTATCCGGGCCGATGTTGCGCGGTTCCGGTGTAAATTGGGATTTGCGGAAAGTTGACCATTACGAATGCTACGACGACTTCGACTGGGAAGTTTGCACCGAAGCTGCGGGCGATTGTTTAGCCCGCTACTTAGTCCGAATTCGTGAGATGCGCGAGTCAGTTAAAATCCTCTATCAAGCTTTGAAAGCACTCCCCGGCGGCCCTTACGAAAACTTGGAAGCCAAGCGCTTAGAAAGCGGGCCAAAATCTGAGTGGAACAGTTTCGACTATCAGTTTATTGGCAAAAAAGTAGCGCCCACTTTCAAGATTCCTAAGGGCGAACATTACGTGCGGGTTGAAAGCGGTAAGGGTGAGTTGGGAATCTATATTGTCGGAGAAGATAACGTGTTTCCTTGGCGCTGGAAGATTCGCGCTGCGGATTTCAATAACTTGCAAATTTTGCCCCACATCGTGCGCGGTGTAAAGATTGCGGACTTGGTGGCGATTCTGGGCAGTATCGATATTATCATGGGTTCTGTCGATCGCTAAATTTCGACTGATTTCGCTCCGATCTCATCTCCGGTAAATTACCCCCCAATAAAAGTGTTTGTAGTGAGGACTTTAGTCCTCTGATTTTCAGGACTAAAGTCCTCACTACGAACCAATTTTATAGTTTGTCGTAAAGTGCGGATTCATCAACCATCTACAAATAAACTCGATTATCGAGCGGGCGACGCACCACACAATAGTCAGGTGCGTCGCCATTACAAATTCGCAAATAAAAATTGAAATTTTCACGCATCCCCACCCTACACAATCGAATTATTTAACTAAGTAAATACCGCGTCTTTTTGTATTTGCTAAACTAAAGATGACTAGATAATGCGGTAATAATAACTCGCTTGAATTTTTGAACTCTTCTAAACAAGACTCTCTCGACATACAGAAGCATTATATTTAAAAGCTAAAGCTAGCTTATCACAGCAATCGAAAATTGCCGATTTCAAATCTCAATTTTGCGATCGGCTGCAAAATGATATAATCAAATTTAAAGAACAAAGAGGTTGCAGAATGAATGTCAGCAAGCAAGAGTTCTACGTCATTATTGAACGAGATGAAGATGGCTATTATGTCGGGGAAGTCCCACAGCTAAAAGCCTGTTATAGTCAAGGAGAAACTATTGATGAGTTGATTACCAATATCAAAGAAGTTATTGCACTTTGCTTAGAAGAAGAGGGTGATGAAAAATTACCTGAATTTGTAGGCATTCAAAGGGTGATGATTTAATGCCAAAACTACCAGCTTTAACAGGAAATACAGTTATTAGCGCCCTAGAAAATGTAGGCTTTTAGGTGATCCGACAAAAGGGCAGTCATGTGCGAATAATCCATGCAGATGGACGGGTTGTAACGATTCCTGTCCATGCTGGCAAAACCATAGGTAGAGGTTTACTCCGCAAGATACTGCGGGATGCAGAACTCACAAGGGAAGAGTTCATAGCACTACTCGAATGATTTTGTTCAGCTTGATTAAGTTCCTCATAAAAATTATGACAGTTCAACAATCAGATATTAACGATAGCAACCCGGAACTCTGCGCTTTAATCAGCGAAAGAATTGCCGCAAGTCCCCAGCAGCGGATTACTTTTGCGGAATATATGGATTTGGCACTATATCACCCGCAGTATGGTTATTATAATGGCGATCGCCCGAACATCGGCAAAGGGGGCGATTTTATCACCTCACCTCATTGGAGTGCAGATTTTGCCGAGGTTTTGGGCGAGCAATTTGTGGAAATGTGGCAAATTCTCGGCAAACCTCATCCTTTTACTATAGTAGAAATGGGTGCAGGGCTGGGAACCTTTGCCGCGAATGTGCTGCAATACCTGCAACGCCAACATCCCGATTTATTTAAAATTTTAGAATACATTATTGTTGAAATTTCGCCTGTACTGCAAGCAAAGCAGCAGCAAAATTTAGACGATTTCAACAAAACAGTTAAATGGTGCAATTGGGATGAAATAGCTAATAATTCGATTGTCGGTTGTTTTTTTTCTAATGAATTAGTGGATGCTTTGCCTGTACATCAATTTATTCTTGAAAAAAACCAAATTCGCGAGATTTACGTTGCCACATCAGCAGAACCAAATAAACAATCTGGGAGCAACTTTATTGAAGTATCGGGAGAAATTTCAAATCCTAAAATTGCCGAATATTTTGATTTAGTAGGAATAGACTTATCGGCGAGTGTCTATGCGGATGGCTATCGCAGCGAAATTAATTTAGCAGCTTTAGACTGGATAAAAACAGTTGCCGAAAAGTTGCAGCGCGGTTATGTGTTAACAATTGATTACGGCCATCCGGCGCACCGCTATTACAATCCGAGACGCACGGAAGGAACGCTGCAATGTTATTACCGCCACCGATATCACAGCAATCCTTATATTAATGTGGGGCGACAGGATTTAACAGCCCATGCTGATTTTACGGCGCTGGAAAAACAAGGGAAATTGTGCGGTTTGGAGGTAATGGGTTTTACTCAGCAGGCTTTGTTTTTGATGGTGTTGGGTGTGGGCGATAGAATTGCTTCTCTGTCTGCAAATGATGCACAAGTATTGGATTTAGCAACGTTTTTGCGCAGGCGGGAAGCGTTGCACCAATTGATCGATCCGATGGGGTTGGGAGGTTTTGGGGTTTTGGTACAGTGCAAGGGGTTGAGTGTGGATGAGAAAGCGGAAAAAGTCAAAGGTTTGAGAGTGCCAAATTAGTTATTTGGTTGATTTACACCGATCAATTCCGCGCACTTACTCAAAGGCGGAAATTCCCATTTTCCCGAATATAAAGTAGATGGCAGCTTTAAACAATAAGCAGCAGGAATCACTTCAATCAACCACCAATTAAACATATCTCGTCTGGCTTCAGTAAAACCAGAAATGGCATCACCTGTAATGGCATCATACATAATATCTAAGATAGCATTATAGGCTGTTTTGCTGTTGAGTGTTTGCAGCAATCCGTAGAAAATATTATAAGCTTCGTTACTAGCTTGATATTTTCCAATTTTGTTGATATTAGGAAACAAGGTATCTGCCCAAGTTTCTGGGATTTCACCGCCATCTTTTAGCCAACAAGATACAATTGCTTGAACTATATCAGCCTTGTGTTCTTCAGGAAAGTAATGTTTAATGGTCGGCTTAGCTGCTAATGCTATTCCATAAGCCATGTAGACATATCGCTGATGGGATATTGCATCATTAGGCATTCCAAAGGCAGTCATTACTTCTACAAAAGCTTCTTCTACATCGCTGTTTCCGCCTCTTTCGTATAAATCGTCATATTTTCTGTCCCAAACCGTGCGAAGTGTTTGCTGTAATTGCTCTGGAATAGTTGAGTTGCTGGGCCATTTAAAATCGGTGTAGTGGCCTATGTCAAACTTAATCATTTACTTTCCCTCCTTATATTTTTCTTTTAATCGTAGACTAAGATAAAGCTTGTTTTAAGCTTCATATCACTTCCATTCTACCTTACCCAGAGAAGCCAGTAAAGCCTTGCTTGGCTCTACTGGCTTTTTATCCTATATTTCTACGGATATGGCTCCTTTTAGAAGATAATCACTTCAATGTTCGGGAACAATCTACCAAAGTCTTCATCGCAAGTAGTGTTACAGCCAGAACACATCTCCATCTCCGTGTAGAGGTAAAGCCTTCCTGTCGCATCCGAAGGTACGCTATCTCCTTCCAAGTCTTCTGCAAGTGCATTGAAGAGCTTGTACTCGGCGTGTTCTTTGTTGTAATTATTATTGAGCGATCCTCTGTCAATTCTTTGCTCAAAAAACAACTTTGGCCCATTGTCTTTGCCTGGAATATTCAGAGGCTTTTTTTTGCTAGTAGCTTCTTTTCTATAAACTCTACCCGTTGGGAGTTCTAGTTTGGCAACAGCAACATTACCAGAACTGGTTTTTCTAATATGAGTCGATCGAACATCTTGAGCCTGAGTCCGCAGTTCCTCTACGATATCCGCATAGCACTCAGGAATATCTTGGGGATACTCGTAATGAGGTGTGTTTCTAGAGAGGTTTCCTGTAGTTAAGTTTTTGTTCACGCTAATAATTTTAGCTACATAAAAAATATATATAACCTGAATTAGACATAAGATTTAAGCTTCGTCTGACTCAGGTATTTTGAGCGTACCACACTTTCAAATTAACTCCAAACTTTGCTCAGATACCTCTAATTCTGCGTGTTTTAAGCGCTCTTGAATTGACATAGACTGCAACTTTTTACTCATTTTATATAAATCAACTTTCGGATAATTCCCCTGAAATAGCGGAATCAAACTTTTAACAACAGCAGCAATTCCCTCGGGCGGTACAGCATTCCCAATCTGTCTGCGCACTTCGGTAAAAGAACCTTCAAACACAAAATCATCGGGAAAAGTTTGCAGCCTCGCCCTCTCCCGATTTGTGAGTGCACGCGGTTCTGGATAATGATAGCCCCAGGTTCCGCCGCCTCCGCCAGCAATAATTGTAGATGATGGTTTATCGGGATCAATTCGCCGATAAACGTGGCTGATCATGCCTTTTACATAGTACGGACTGTCTTTGGGAATATCTGAAAAATTTCCTCCGGCTTTAATTCGATTCAAAATTTCAACGGTGCGATCGCGAATTTGATGATTTTGGTTGTTTTCCAGAACTTGCTCGACATCTTGGAGTGCTTGGCCCGCTGTTCTATAAGGATTTTGACGATTAGGGCCGTATTCTGGTTGAGGATGCACAAAATCAAATTCTGTATTCATCCGAATACCAACTAACAAGACTCTTTGCCGAAATTGTGGCACTCCGTAATCGGCAAAGTTGTAAAGTTTAGGTTTGACTAAATAACCCGGTGCGATAGTTTCAAAGTCGGAAATTATTTGTTTGATTGCTTGATAATTATTGGCGCTTAATAAACCTTTGACATTTTCCGCAACAAAAGCTTTGGGCTTTTTTTTGTTGACAAAGTCTAGAAAATATGTATATAAATTGCCTCTGGTTCCTTCAAGTCCGGGGCGCTTCCAAATAAGGGAGAAATCTTGACAGGGGAAGCCTCCTATACATATTTGGGCTTCGGGAACTTGTGCAATGTCTATGTTTTCTATGTTGTCGTTGATGATGACACCGGCAATGTTGTTGCTGAAAGTTTTGCAGGCGTATTTATTGGAGTCGATCGCCCAAACTACATCAAACCCAGCTTTGTGGAACGGCAAATCCATACCGCCGCAACCGGAAAACAAGGATATCAGTTGCGGTTTTGCTTTCCAGGTGATGTCTTTGAGACGTTCGAGTGACATATTAGTTCGCAGTGGGACAATAGCCGGCTGAATGCCCGCAACACAAGATTGTGATTATACCAAATAGTCGTCAGGTGCGCTGTGTCAACGGTACTAAGAGTCGATCGCCTTTAAATTGTCAATCTTCGTCATCTAATACGAGTCCGGCTTGGCGCAATTTTTCTGCCAGTCTTTGGGCCCGGAGACTTTCGCGATCGGCTCGCTGACGTTCTTGCTCAGCCCGCTCCTCCGACCACAACAATAACTCGCCTGCTGCATTCCACCACCTCAGCCAACAGCCTGTTCTCCCTTCGTGGGTTCCTTCCCAAACTCCTAAAAATAAGTCTAATCCCGGTATCCAATAACGTCCATTTTCATCAGTTTGTTGCAAGTTATAGCGCTCTGATTCTAAAGCGTAAACTTCTAAACGAGCTGTTTTCGCTCGGAATATAACGTATGTGGGAACTTTGATAATCTGCTCGTAAAAAAACCATTTACCGACTCGCTGCGTAAACTCAACGGAGTATTCTTCCCCGTAAGTTTCTGAGAGGAATTCCATCACAATTTGCGGGATAGTTCCTTCGGTGTGCGGCGTGTAACTGCGGCGGACTTGCGAGACATTTTGAGGATTGACGGGTTTTACGTACATCCAGTCTGGTGCTTTGCAAATAGTCCGCTGTTCGTCACTGGTGGAGGATGGGAAACTAATTCCGGCACACAACGCAAAATTGGAAACTATTAAGGCATCCTGCATTAATTCAGGAAGTGCTGTTAGCGGCTGGCGCAATGCTGCGGCTATTAAGGGTTGGGTTTCGTCTTCCACGGGGTCGTCTGGTAGTTGAAAATCGTCTGGCAGTAATGGCCAGGTTACTATTAGTTTAGCGGTCGGGTTTTTCGTTGCTACTAACATAGTTTATCAGATGTTATAGGGGTTTAATTTTTAATTATATCTTTTGGTTTTTTGGATTGATGTTAATTGCGAGGCGGAGCCTCTGGATCTGCGTTACCAGGCTGGAGCCTGGTAACGAGGGAACCGACCGTTTCTTGTGTTTGTATCGAAGTTTAGATCCCCCCTAGCCCCCCTTAATAAGGGGGGGACAAGAGTGCCGTCAAAGCCCTTCTCAATCAGGGGGAAGAGTGCTGTCAAAGTCCCCTTCTTAAGGGGGATGCGAGGGGGATCGAGACTGGGCGACAAGCGATCGTTTTAAGGGTTTTGAATCTTCTGTTTTAGCTCATCTGTCATGGCTAGCAGTTCAGATTGGGCGATCGCACTTTGTTCGCCACTCGCCAACCACTTCAATTGTACCGTCTCACTTTCAGCTTCCGCATCACCCAAAACCAAACACGCAACCGCACCACTTCTGTCAGCTCTTTTAAACTGTTTCCCAAAAGCACTGCCGCTCAAATCTATTTCTACACTAAAGCCCGCAATCCGCAATTTTTGAGCCAACAATATTGATTGCTGTTCGGCTTTTGCGCCCCTCGATACCAAATAGAAATCCAATTGCGGAATGGGCAGAGGTTGCAACTTTTGCAACAAGATAATTAACCTTTCTACACCCATAGCCCAACCGACTGCCGCCGTATCCGGGCCGCCCAATTCCTTGACTAAACCGTCGTATCTTCCCCCGCCGCAGACTGTGGCTTGCGCGCCCAAATCGTCGGAGATAATTTCAAATGCGGTGTAAGTATAGTAATCTAAACCGCGCACTAATCTGGGATTTAACTGATAGCTAATTCCTAAACTTGCGAGCATTTGCTGTACTTGCTCGAAGTGATCTCGCGATTCGTCGCCCAAATATTCCAAAATGCTCGGCGCACCAGCGACAATTTCTTGAGTCCGCTGATTTTTGCTATCCAAAATCCGCAGCGGATTGCGAGTCAAGCGGTCTTGGGAATCCGCATCTAATTCGGATTTGTACGGTGTAAAATAATCAATCAATGCTTGGCGATAATTTTGTCTGTCTTGCTTGTTTCCGACAGAATTGATGTCAAGGCGCAAATTTTTTAAGCCGATCGCTTGCAGGATATCACAGGCGATCGCAATTACCTCGACATCTGCCCGGGGATCTGCACTCCCCAAGACTTCCACGCCAATTTGAGTGAACTGTCGCTGTCTGCCTGCTTGGGTGCGTTCGTAGCGAAACATCGGCCCAGTATACCACAGGCGCTGCACATCACCAGCCGCGTACAAACTGTTTTCAATAAAAGCTCGCACGACTCCGGCGGTGCCTTCTGGGCGCAAAGTAGTCGATCGATCGCCCTTATCTTTAAAAGTGTACATTTCTTTGCCCACAACATCGGTGGCTTCGCCGATGCCGCGTTCAAATAAAGATGTTTGTTCAAAAATTGGCGTCCTAATTTCTCGATAAGCCGCTTTTCTCAGAATTGTTCTAGCGACTTCTTCTATATTTTGCCAATATTGAATTTCAGCGGGCAAAATATCCCGCGTTCCCGGTAAAGTTTTAATTGCACTCATTCTGTTAGTCAGTTGTTATTTGTTATTGGTTTGTTGTTATTTGTTATTTGTTATTTGTTATTCGTCATTTTTGAGTTGGTAATTTTTATTGGTGACTTCGTATTTATTGATGTTTGGCTTGAATCACAAACAACCAATAACAAATAACCAATAACAAATAACTAATAACTAATGACTTAATAATTCCCAAGCTCCGTAGCGATCGCCATAATAAGCCAAAATGCGATCGACTCGCTGGCGGCAGGCCAAATCGAACCCTTCAGGATACTGTATCCACAAACTCCCAACTTGGCTGTCGCTGTAATTGAACCGCTGTGACTGCTGCGGAATTAAACCAGTTTCCACCCCTTCAACTTGACGCAAATGGGCTGCCACTTCGCGATACACCGCCAGCGGCAATCCCGGGCATTGAATTTGATAGCGGAGTTGTTTTTCTTGTGCCGTTTGCATCATTTCTTTGCGTGTCCCCAACCATAACCCCTATTTAAGATACTTCTTTATCGATCGGCCCTGGTAGAGGGCAGCAGTTAATATTCTCCATACATACCTTCCCCCACTGCAAAGCCCAGCGCACCAGCGAAACTCGATTGTCAGCGGGCGTCTTGTTCAAGATATTGCTAATGTGGTTGTCAACAGTACGCTTGCTAATCTCTAACTTTTCAGCAATTTTCTCATTGGTCAATCCCGCCGCTACTAACTCTACCACTTGCAATTCTCTGTCCGACAGGGTGACAGGGGTGCCAGAGACGCTCCCGTTCATAAATTTTTCCTATGTGTGCATATTTACCTATATACAATTCTAGAGGATGAGGGATCGAGTATGAAGACAAAATTAAATCTGCTGCCGCACTTGGACGGTAGGCGACTACAAACTCGCTGGTAGAATCGCGGCTGCGTGCAATTCGCCAGCCGACGACACAGCACGCACGGCGCCCAGACACTTGCACGGTGCTGGCGCGTGGGATGGCGGATGCTCGCTTTACCTGCGTGTACCTGACATCCCACGCCCCAAAACCCGCAGATAGATATTTGTACGTAAAACTGTTGATCTGCCCGCATTCCACTTCTGCGTTCAGGAGTAACTGACAGTATGAGTAAGTCTGATATTATAAGATGTGGCATTCAAAATAGATTGCAACTTTCCTTGCATGATGCCATTAAAGATAATTAATCAACTCTGCTGCTCTAAAATCTAAAATCTAAAATCTAAAATCTAAAATCAATATGACTTATCCTCGCGTGCTGTGTCTGGGTGAAATTTTATTTGATTGTTTAGCAGACACACTAGGAGTATCTCTCGAAGAGGTAGAATCTTGGACACCGTATCCCGGTGGTGCCCCTGCAAATGTTGCCTGTGCTTTGGCTAAATTGGGGACAGCGGCGGGATTTATCGGTGCTGTAGGTGGGGATGAATTGGGGGATTCCCTGGTGCAGGTATTGCAAGAAGTAGGGGTTGATACCGCTGGAGTACAGCGCCATCCGAGCGCGCCCACGCGACAAGTTTATGTCTTGCGGAATCAAGCGGGCGATCGATCTTTTGCCGGTTTTGGTAAATTGGATACTGCGGATTTTGCCGACACCCGCCTCCAAGCTGCACAAATACCCGAGGTGCTGTTTGAAAATGCCGAGTTTTTAGTGCTTGGGACTTTAGAATTAGCTTATCCTGAAAGTCGAGAGGCGATCGAGCGAGCGATTTTCCTAGCAGAACGTTACGACGTTAAAATTATAGTTGACATCAATTGGCGTCCGGTATTTTGGTCAAATCCCGAAGAAGCAAAAGCGCAAATTACAAAACTCTTAAAAAAAGTCGATTTTATCAAGTTATCTGACGAAGAAGCCGAATGGTTGTTTGGAACAACCGACGCTGGAGCTATTACCTACCGTCTCGATTCCGTCGAAGGCGTTTTGGTGACGGCGGGCGATAAAGGTTGCGGCTATTGTCTATCGCAAAATGAAGGAAAAGTCCCTGCCTTTGCGGTAGATGTTGAGGATACAACAGGTGCAGGCGACGGATTTGTCGCTGGTTTTGTGCGGCAGTTGTGCAAGCATGGAATTAAGAATCTAGCCGATCCAGAAATAGCAAAAAAAATCGTAACTTATGCAAGCGCGGTGGGTGCGATGACAGCGATGAAACCGGGTGCAATTGCAGCTCAACCAACCAGCGCTGAAGTAGAAGCTTTCTTGTATTTGTACAAAAATTAGCACGCCAAACCTCTATAGGTTCGATCGTTCGGAATGCGAGTCCTCTTCAAACAAGATAGGACTCGCATTCCGAACGATCAAACCTGTTTGATTGTGGGGAATTAAGCGCAAATCAGATCGTTTTTAATTTGGCGTACAATTACCTCTGGCGGTTGCGAAGCATCTATAATAATTGCATCTTTTGGTTCTTCGAGAGTAGCGAATTGACTTGACAGCAAGTCTGCTTTCATGTAATGATTTTCGCGATTTTTTAAGCGGGCTGCGAACAGCTCAAAATCACCTTTGAGATAAACTATTTTCATCCGCTGCTTGTCTCGAAAGAGCATTTCGCGGTAAGATGCTTTTAAGGCAGAACAAGCTAACACGAAATTTTTATGTTCCAACAGCCACCTGTCTATTGTAGCTTGCAAGTGCAATAGCCAAGGCAGGCGATCGGCATCTTCTAAAGCAATGCCCCGACTCATTTTCTCTATGTTTCCTGGCGGGTGAAAATCGTCGGCATCGCTAAAATCCCAATTGAGAGATTGGGCTAGCAACTTGCCAACAGTAGTTTTGCCAGAACCGGAGACTCCCATCACCATAACAATCATCGCGTCTATTTACCGAATATTGGCAATTTTATCAAGTTGTGCGATCGCACAACTTGATTTCTGAAGTTGCTAAGCTCTTCTGTATTTAAACTACACAGTCAAAAGACGTTGGGGGTTGGTTGGGGCGATCGACTTCTGGGCGCACCATTTCTGGATGCTGCGAAATAATTTCCAAAATATCCTCCAAAAGATAGCGCGGACAACAGCCTAAAATCCAGTCATTTTCACTACATAGCAGCAAGCCGCGAGGATAAAATTTGTGCCCTAAATACAAAAGTTCGCCCGCTTGAAGCGCATTAATCCGTTCAATTGCCGACTTGGGAAGGTGTCGCAGCCCACGTGCAAATAATCTAAGTCCTGTTAATTTATTCTCCTAGTCTAGAGGAAATGGCATCAAAATTTGGTATTTTTGGCTTTCTGCCATTACAACTACAGCACCAATCAACTGAATAAACATCTTTTTTCACCCATGAGCTAAAGCTGGAATAAGACCACAAATGCGGACAAGAAATTAAATTGTGTTTAACAGGATTGTAGTGAATATAGTTTAAATGCTGTTCAAAATCATCTTCGTCGCAAATAGTATGTTCCCAAAAACGCCGATACCAAACATCACTTTCTCTACGCTTGCGACGCGAAAGCGAAACATTTTGAGGCAAATTTCCTTGACCGCGCAAAGATTGTGTAAATAAAATTTTTATCCTTCCAAGACGCTTGGAATAGCCAGTATCATTAGGAGGTAATTTCCACAAAAAATGGATATGGTCGGGTAATACAACTGCCCCAAGAATTTCAAAAGGTTGTTCTGATTTAATCGCCCTTACAGCGTTGCGAAGTCGCGAGACATTTTCTGACTGTGAAAATAGCGGTGTGCGATTGTAGGTAACAAGGGTTAGGAAAAAAGTTCCACCAGGAAGGTAAAATCGGCGATAGTTTGGCATTAATATCGTCCTCCTACTTTTTTATAAAGCATCTTGCACTCATATCTCTGCGGGTGCGCAGTGCACACCTTACATTCATATCTCTGCGGGTGCGCAGTGCGCACCTTACATCTCGTAGGGTGCGCACTGCGCACATTCCAGTGGCCTCCGGGTACTACATC
>NZ_JAUBOJ010000015.1:32314-41730 GCF_036700185.1 Microcoleus sp. BM001215392
CCGGGTACTACATCTCGTAGGGTGCGCACTGCGCACATTCCAGTGGCCTCCGGGTGCGCAGTGCACACCTTACATCTCGTAGGGTGCGCACCTTACATCAGCTACTTTCTAACGCAGGAATTCGCGCGGATCGGTGACGTGTCCAGTCAGCGCCGAAGCGGCCGCCGTGTAAGGCGAAGCGAGATAAACTTGTGCTTCTTTGTTCCCCATCCGGCCGGGGAAATTGCGGTTAGTTGTAGACACGCAAATTTCCGGTTCGTTCATGCGTCCAAAAGTGTCTTTCGGGCCGCCCAAACAAGCGGCGCAAGAAGGCGCTGCGGGTTCGATGCAGCCGGAGGCTAAGAAGATTTCCGACAGCGTTTGACCGTCGTATTTTGTCACAAACAAATCTTCGTAAACTTTCTGAGTTGCTGGTACTAAATATGTCGGAACTTTGACTTGATTTCCTTTGAGAATGCGGGCGGCACTCAAAAAGTCGGAGGTTTTGCCGCCGGTGCAGGAACCGATGTACACTCGATCGATCTTGACATCGCGGCAGTTGCGGGCCAAGTCGCGGTTGTCGGGGGAGTGCGGTTTGGCGACGACTGGTTCTAATTTGCTGACATCGTAGCTGCGATCGCTATAAAATGTAGCATCCGCATCAGTGTAAAATGCCTCAAACGGCACATTAGTGCGAGGATTAACGTAATCAAAGGTAGTTTTGTCGGCAGCCACGGTGCCATTTTTGCCGCCAGCTTCAATTACCATATTGCACAGCGTCATCCGTTCTTCCATCGTCAAACGTTCGACTGTATCGCCCGCAAATTCCATCGTCCGGTAGTTAGCACCGGCAACGCTAATATCACCAATAATCTGCAAAATCAGGTCTTTTGCTAACAAATAATCTGGCAGTTCGCCGTTGAGTACAAAGCGCATACTTGCGGGAACTTTAATTAAAAGTTTGCCGGTTCCCATGATAAAAGCGGCGTCTGTGTTGCCGATACCGGTCGCAAATTGTCCGAAAGCGCCGGCATTGCAGGTGTGGGAATCTGTACCAAAAAGCACTTCGCCGGGGCGCGTGTGGCCTTCTTGGGCGAGGGCGATGTGACAAACTCCTTTATAGTCGGGATTTGCTTTAAAGTCCGATCGATCTGTGATGTCGTAAAAGTATTTTATCCCTTGTTCTGCGGCAAAATCGCGGAGAATATCGACGTTGCGGTTAGCGCGTTCATCGTTGGTGAAAATATAGTGGTCGGGAATTAAGACGATGTTGTCGGGATTCCAGACTTTAGCATTCTCGCCGAATTCCCGTTTGAAAACGCCGATGGTGCCCGGCCCGCAGACATCGTGGGTCATCAATACGTCTGTTTCTACCCAAATGTTTTCTCCGGGCTCAACTTTAGTGCGGCCGGATGCTTTGGCCAATATTTTTTCGGTCAGGGTCATTCCCATAGTTCGATCGCTCTTTTTGGTGAGATGCTACATACTGTATTGTAAGCGAAACATTCGCTGTTACTGAAGATAGAACTTAAAGAAATAGCAAAATTTCTGTTTTAGTGTCAATGTCTGTGCCGTGTTGCAGAATGATTAAATTCAAATCAATTCAAGTGAATTATCTTGAATTTGCCAAATTATTTAACCCATTCAATCGCAAGTTGGCATACCAATCAACTCAATTGTAATTTTGGGGGAGAGCATAAATTATAATAATTGATTTGAGCAGCCCGAACGATATGAAAGTCAATTTTTGTGTTGATTGTCATTGCTTTGAGCCAGCTCCACATACTCGATCGCCGACGGTGGGTGTTCAAGGATTGGAGCGATGGTTGTGTCCTGAGTCCGAGGATGCTGAACCAGATTCCGGCAGAGGTAAATCACCCAGGATTCAGCAAAATTTACCAAATACTCACACAATTTGAGCAAATGTTCGATCGCTTGGAGCGATTTTTTTGGCTGTATTGGCTTTTTCTGTTTTGGTGTTTGCCAAACTACCAAACTAATGTAATAATTACATATTGCATCTTGAAGTGCAGAACATGGGTTATAGGTAATTTAATCTGTTGTCACTGTTTTAAAGTCGGCGGGAATGAAAGTCGGTGAGGTGCTACCTTTGATTGGCATCATTACAGGAGAAGTTTCTCAGTCCCAACTAGAAGGATTCAAGATTATAACTGGCGTCGTTTATGTCGAGATAGATGCAGAAATGCAGGCAATTTAAATTAATCATTGAGGGCTTGGGAAATCCATTTTTGCTAAGCCCAAATATCGGAGACCTTCGGGAGTTACGTCAAATCGGCAAGGCAAAACTTCCACACCTTCACTGATGGCTTGTCTGAACAATTCTCCGTAAAGGCGATCGGCACTATCGCCCGGAGCAAAATCCGTACAATCGCCGCGATTAATAAAATACAGCATTACAGCCCTCGAACCCTGCCGCACCACTTCGATCAATTCTCTTAAATGTTTCTGTCCCCGTTCTGTGACTGTATCGGGAAATAAAGCTAATGTATCTTTTGCCCAAGTTGTATTTTTAACTTCCAAAAAAATCGGTTTTTCCCCACCAGTCAGCCAAAAATCCACTCGACTCTTTTGCTCTTTTCCATAAACAACTTCCGGCTTAATTAAACTGTAATTGCCCAACTCAGGAAACAAGCCTAATTCCAAAGCTAATTTAATTACTCGATTTGGCAGCCCAGTATTAACTCCTACCCAAGTTGGGACAGTATCGCAAACTTTAATTAATTCCCAAGTATAAGCCAACTTGCGTTTGGGATTGTCGCTGGGAGAGACTAGCACTGGATTTCCGGGAATCAAAACACCAGTCATCGGGCCGGTATTCGGACAGTGGGCGGTGATGATTTCTCCCGTATCTAGTTCGATTTCGGCGAAAAATCGCTTGTATCGCTTGATGAGAGTTCCGGGCAAAAGAGGGGGATATTTGTAAATTAAGTCAGCCATTGGATTTTAGATTTTAGATTTTGGATTTTGGATTTATGAAGTAGTAGGGACACCGCACCGTGTCCATTAGTATCAACTTAATCTGAAATATTGCTGAACCTCAAATACCGCCAGGGGTTTAAACCCCTAGCGTCGGGCGAAAGTCCTCTAAAAGAGGACTGAATAATTCATGAAACTTCTCAAGAAATTAGATTTTAGCTTAGGCTTGACTTGGGGTTTGAGTTTTTTGGGAGATATCTATTAGTCCTTTTGAGAGGACTGTCTTCTTTGAGGCAGGGGTTTCAACCCCTGCCGGACTGCTGGTGTTACCTGGTTGTTGACACCAATGGCGGAATGCCTTGTCCCTACGGGGATAGAACGATCTGAGTTATACTTGATAAACGTGAAATCTGCTGTATTAGCGATCGGTTATTTATCTTCTTTCCTCAACTCATTTATCTCATCATTTAAAGGCTGATTTGTCTTACCTTTCATCAACTGTTTCATCTGCGCTTTAAAAGCTTCCAACAGTTCGGGACTGGCTTGTGTTTGTTGCCAAGAAGGGCGGGAATTTAAGCGATCGCACCAAGCCTGCAATTTGGGGTAATTTTCCAAAGACAGGCCTAGTTCGGGCAGCCAAGGCACGGAAACACCAGCCACAACATCCGCGAGGGTAATCGTGTTGCCACCAAAAAAAGCTTTATCGCCCAACAACTTCTCAAAAAACCTCAGTACCGCCGCCACTTGCAGCGCAGATTTTTCCAGATTCTCGGGTTCGCCTGCGCCGCCGAAACTCTGGCGGACAAAGGGACTCAGCGCTGGTGTCAATTCGTTGACTGTGACCGTTTGTACCATGCGGACGATCGCCAAATCCCGAGCATTCTGTGGCAATAGTGCGATCGCGGGATACTTAGCTTCCAGATAATCCAGAATAGCCAGAGTTTCTATTATATGAAAATCGCCATCAGCCAAAACCGGAACGTGGTGAAAAGGGCTAATCGTCAAAAAATCTGGTTGAAACTGATCGCCGTTTAAATTCAGCGCCACCAACTCAAACTCAATCTCTTTTTCCAGCAAAGCAATCCAAACGCGACGAGCATTAGTAGACAGCGGATTATAATAAAGTTTCAGCAATTGTCAAATCTCCTAAAAGTCAAATTACTAAAATGTTGGCAGTTACTAGAACGAATTAATGCCAAAAAATCATAGCACGAAACCCAGATACATAGAAAAATTCATAATTCATGTTACGATCGTCCAGATTTGCTATTAAACTTAGCGAAGCCTTTTAGCACTAGCGTTTGTAACCATTTGTGTCTGAAACCCAGAAGCCCTCTCGTTCCCTAGCAGGGATTGCCGGCATTGTCGCAGTCGCCACTCTGATTAGCAAAGTCTTTGGATTGGTACGCCAAATTGCGATCGCCGCAGCCTTTGGAGTCGGTGTCGCCGTCGATGCCTACAACTACGCCTATGTTATCCCTGGTTTCCTATTTATTTTGCTCGGAGGCATTAACGGGCCGTTTCACAGCGCGATCGTCAGCGTTTTATCTCGCCGCGACAAAAAAGAAGCTGCACCCTTAGTAGAGACAATCACCACCTTAGTTGGTGGCATATTGCTGTTGGTAACAGTCGCTTTAATTATTTTTGCCGATCGGGCGATCGATTTAGTAGCACCGGGATTAAATAGAACACCCGAAGGTTTTGAAATCAAAGCAATAGCCGTCCAACAATTTCGGATTATGGCGCCGATGGCATTACTTTCCGGCTTAATCGGCATTGGTTTCGGCACACTCAACGCTGCCGATATGTATTGGCTTCCTTCGATCAGCCCTTTATTTTCCAGCGTTGCACTTGTCGGCGGTTTGGCGATTCTCGCAATGCAACTCGGAGACAAAATAACTCAGCCACAATACGCACTAATCGGCGGCTTAGTCTTAGCTTGGGGAACTTTGGCGGGAGCAGTTTTGCAGTGGTTGGTGCAACTGGTGGCGCAGTGGCGCGCAGGCTTGGGAAAATTGCGTTTGCGGTTTAATTTTAAACGCCCCGGAGTGCAAGAAGTAGTTAAGGTGATGGTTCCTGCTACCTTATCCTCGGGAATGCTGCAAATTAATGTCTATACCGACTTATTTTTCGCATCCTACATCCCTCAAGCTGCATCTGCCATGGGTTACGGCGGCTTGTTAGTGATGACTCCTTTAGGCATCATTTCTAATGTAATTTTAGTGCCATTTTTGCCAATTTTTTCTCGCCTTACCGAACCCCAAGACTGGCCGGAATTAAAAGATAAAATTCGTCAAGCTTTAATTTTGACCGGGCTGACGATGCTGCCCTTGAGCGCTTTAATGGTGACACTGGCTACACCCATCGTCCGCATTGTTTACGAACGCTATGCTTTTAATCAGTCAGCCTCGCAGTTTGTCATACCGATCTTGATGGCTTACAGTATTGGAATGTTTGTTTATCTTGGTCGCGACGTTTTGGTGCGGGTATTTTACGCTTTGGGAGACGGAGAGACACCTTTTAAGGTCAGTATTATCAATATCTTTTTGAACGGACTGCTGGATTATTTGCTAGTAGGAGCTTTCGGTGCTCCCGGATTAGTTCTGGCGACGGTGGGAGTAAATCTGATTTCGATGATTATGTTTTTGTACTTATTAGATAAAAAGCTGGGGGGTCTGCCTTGGGGAGAGTGGAGTTTGCCTTTTCTAGGGTTGGCTTCGGGTAGTTCTCTGACTGCTTTCGCTGCTTTGGCTACTCTGCGCGGCTGTCAAATAGTTTTGGGTACTGAAGGTTTGGTAATTCAAATAGTGCAGTTGAGTTTGGCAAGTGTCGTAGGGTTGGGAGTTTTTGCTCTGTTTGTCAATCAGATGAAGTTGCCGGAAGTTGAGATGTTTGTCGATCGCATTCGCAGTCGTTTTGGGAAATAATATCTTCTCTGTCCGCATCTAAATCATGTTTTAGAAATGGAACAGCGCAGAAGATAATCCAAAAAGTCTCGATATACAGACAAGACTTCCTGATTGGGGAAGTTGACTTGCTAGGAACCGAAAGCCTCGTGAATGTTGCCGTAGTCGTTAATGGTATACTCTAGTTGCAGCATCAAGCGGGCTTTCTTGATTGGCTGCGTTCCTCTGTGAAAGCAAAGGGGATTTTCTACAAACCCAAAACCAGCTTTGCCGCAGATATTTATCACATTTCGATCGCCGTAATGTTCAACAATCTTTTCGTCATCGATATCTGCACACCGCGTACCTATAACTTGGTGCATCAACTTTTTGCCTTTGTGAGTTCCAGAAACATAAGTGTGTGGCCCGCTGAACATATCGACATCGGTAAGGTAGAAAAAAAACTTAATGAACCGATAGTCGTCTAAATCGTAGTGAAAGACTTGGGCTGCTTCGCGTTGCTGGACGTGGTTTTCGGCTGGAACTGGGAAACTCCACGATATTTCGCTTCCCATATGTACTGGTTCGGCACCCAGAAATTTAGCTGCAATAGCTAGTATACCGGCGTCTTTTTCCAATCTTTTCAGGGTTGAGGACTGTTTTCCGTTGCTCATATAGCTGCAAACGCGGGCGTTTTTAGGTAAGTCCACACCCATTTGTTCTGTTCCCGTGCAGCGCCAGGGACGCTGGGAGTCTCTGTTAATGTAGCCAACGGTAGAACCGGCAAATTTAACAAGTTCTTGAACTACGTCTTCAGGTAGCTGGAGACCTTGATAGCAACTGTCACTTTCGATAGTTGCTGCGATCGCACCTACATCCAATTTTCCCAAAATTGAAGCGTATTCTTGACTAATTTCGCGAGATTGAGTTGGACGCTTCAACAATATCGTCGCCCAGTCGCGTACAATCTCGAAACGAGCTAACTTTCGCATCAAAAACAGTCGGGGGTCTTGTATCAGACATTGATAGTTTTTGAGGCAATAATTTGCAAGCTTGTACCAGAATTTTTCCGATTTTTGAATCACTGTTGTGTTCATAATTTGCGGTATTTTTGTGAGAAGTCTGTTAGTGTAGCTTGCACCTTGGATGTTCGATCAGTCTTTATTTCCAGCAAGACTGAGTAAATATTGATGATTGTAGCTGCGCACCCCATCTCATATTGTGAGATTGTTAACGCTCTGGTGAATGGAAAAAAATCGCTGAGACATACACTCTGATTGCTTTCATTTCTAGATAGCTTACGAACCGAACTTTCTATCGATCTGGCAACCCAAAAAAACGTTAACGGCACTTAATATCATATCACAACTACTTCGTTATTCACACAAATTTTTTTTCTTTAAATGAGTGTTGCTTTTAATACCTCTGTAAAGTTAAGTTCGGCTAAAGTGAATACATTGACTTAGGCTTATTTGCCGCGATATACCGCTAATAAAACCTCACAGCAATGTGTTGCTTTTATTTTAAGAAAATTGCAGGTTGCGCGCGCAACTTCTTGAAAATGTTAGCTCTAGCTAAATAAATTTGGCTTGGGGCAGTTATCGAGGAAAAATGAGAGTAAAAAACGAATGCAGAGATTGCTTCGAGTTCTGGATGGCTACGCTAAGGATGAGAAGCGATCTCGGATAAAAAGCATTGAATATCGAGTATTGCATTGTCAATAAATAGGATTAAAAAAAAAGAGAGTTTGAGGCTTAATAATCGTCAAAAATAGATACTAAATAAGATAATTTTATCTCGTTTGTCGCTACCAAAATAGAGTAAAAGGTTCACAAAAAAGAAAATATTTCACAACTCATGCTAATTAAATATAAAATTTAACACAAAATCTTTATGTTTGAATCTTGTGATAGTTTGCTGGTTGGATCGATATTAATCTAAGTAATTCACCAAGTTTTGAGATTTAATTTCATCGCAATTTACACAAGTAATTGTGTCGGGTAAAGGTTGCCTCTTAGTACAGTCTACCAGTTCCTCATACTTGTGGCAGAAAGCAGTCAATCCTTGCTGTTGCAAACTAACAGCCTTGTAGTCTCGTCCTTCACTAAGCTGTTGCGCACTTAAATTGTAGATGCGGGACGCTCCCGAAACCCATCCCACTCATGGTTTTTGCTACTGTCACAGTTGTCTCTGAGTCATCGGTTGGTTTCTATATTTTAGACAGTTTCCTCTTCCTCTCTCAAGCATTTCTACTAATTACCTGACTGAGATCCTCCCGCACTCGCATTGCGAACGAGGGAACCGGGGATTTAATATGACTTAGGATTTTTTGAGCGCTTCCTTGATGTCTAGCTCCAAAAATCTATCCAATCCTAAATACATCCAATAAAGAGATAACTGAGCATCACTGTTAGTCTTTTGAAACCCCAAAGCTAAGCTCATTTTTTCGTACATTGGGTGAATCATTAGCGTGTGCAAATCGCAAAGATTGGGAAAATCTTTTTTCATTTCAACTAAAACTTGCTGTATGTGTTCCAGGAAAACAACCCGGTATTCTTCCAAATATTGCGCATCGATCATCCAACTCCGCACAAATACTGACTGGCAATTTTCATCTCCCGGAAGTGCCATCTTAAAAGGATCTATTTCAGCAGAAATAGAACTTAGGTGCAGGCTTTTACTGGGTGCGTTAAAAAAATTAACTTCTGATTCGGCTGCGGTGGGATAAAGTAAGAAAAAGCCGACAGGATGTAGGTTGTCGCAGCGGCGCAAAACTCCCATTCCTTTTGCATATTTGCCAGCTAAAATCCGGAGAATTTTAGCAATTTGGTAGGGAACTGCATGAGTGCTGCGGTTCATCCAGTTGTAATTAATTGCTAGTAAATTAGCCACGGGGATGGTGTCGCACCGAGGGTTAAAATCATCTAATTTGAGTTTGACTGACTTTTCGGGCTTCGGGGGATCTAAAATTTCTGGGATGGGTTGAATTTGAATTGCTGTAGCGTTTCCGTCAAAGTGTTTTTCGATCAATCCGAGTGCTTCTAGTTTATCTAACATCATGCCGGCGGCGCGATCGCTCCCGCGATCGGAATCCGAGTAAAATAGTTCTGCTGCTTCCCGGTGAGTGCACTGCACCTCTGCTGGTAGCAATTCCAGTTTCGCCAGCGGCGGTTTGAGGCGGGGCTGGCTTTCCTGAAGCTGTTTCACTGATAAGTAAATCCAAAGCCTGACAAAGCATTCAGCCCTAGTGCGAGTGACGCCTACTCGTTTCATCAATAGCGAAACAGCGGCGCGGCGCTGAGATTGAGAATACCAAGCATCTAGTGAAGCAATATCCATTTCAGTCGGGAAGCAGGGAAGGAACTCTAGTTATATTTTGGCTTAATTTTCCCAAAAACTTCACCCTGCTTCACTTTACTTGTTGCCGCTGTTGCTGAACTTGTCTGATTTCCCCTGACTCTACAATACAACTGGTTGCTCGTTGCAGGTTCAGTGCTTCACAAAGCACAATCAATTTTAGATATTTTCGGGCTTGATTTAAGTATGTCGTTCAACAGTTGACAGTTGACAGTTGACAGTTGACAGTTGACAGTTTGAGAGCGACCTCTACCCTTA
>NZ_JAUBOJ010000016.1:0-40959 GCF_036700185.1 Microcoleus sp. BM001215392
TCCTCTTTTAGAGGACTTTCGCTATGAGACAGGGGTTTTCAACCCCTGTCGGACTCTCGGAATAAGCGAGAATACTGAGACTACAATTAATAATTCCCAATTCCCCATGCCCAATTCGCAATTCCCAATTGATATGAAAGCAAGCACATTTCTACAAATAGCTCAAAGTCTGCCGCTAAATGCAGAAAGAATACAGGCGATGCAAGTAGCCCAAGAATTAACAAAAAAATTCGTAGAATTGGGATTTACAATCATACCTCAAATGCTGTGGGCGATCGGCATTTTGTTAATTACGCGATTTGCGATCGACGTTGCGGGCCGCGTGACTCGCCGAACTCTGGGCCGCACCGAGCCCACGCTGCGGAAATTCTTGGTTCAAGCTGCGGAAATTGTGATTTTGATAGTCGGTGTAGTCGCGGCTTTGAATCAGTTGGGAATTCAAACTACTAGCGTGGTGGCGGTAGTCGGCGCGGCGGGTTTGGCGATTGGTTTGGCGTGGCAAAATACTCTATCCCACTTTGCTGCTGGGGTGATGTTGATTAGTTTACGGCCTTTTGAAGTCGGAGATGCGATCGAAGCTACGGACGTGAAGGGAGTTGTCGATAGCATCGGGATTTTTTCGACAACCGTCGTGACGGACGATCGCATAAAAATTATTGTTCCGAACAATCAGTTATTTAACGGTACACTGAAAAATACCACGGCAATGGGAACGAGGCGAGTAGACTTAAAAATTGATATTGGCGATCGCCCGATCCGTCCAACCATAGCCGAGTTACTAGAAATTGCTCATTCTCACCCGCTGGTATTGGAGAATCCGCCCCCGACTTGTTTGGTTAGCGAGATCACTCCAGATACAACTATTCTATCTCTCCGACCGTGGTGCGCCTCGGTAGCCTACGAACAAGTGCGATCGCAAGTTCAAGAACACGTCAAAGAAGCCATGAATGCCCACAAAAATCAAGCATAATAGATAAGACATTTCAGACAAACTCAGTACAAAAAAAGATTTTCTTCGGCGCGCTACCCCCCTACGGCCCATGCCAAATTTCTTAATTAACATCCTATCTGCTGTATAAATCTCAAATCCAAAATCTAAAAATCTAAAAATCTAAAATGAGTAATTGGTCTCCCCAGCAAATTTTACAAGAACCGGGCGTCAGGATGTCCGCCACCGAAAAAGAAACTATTCTCAAAAAGTTTCCGCCTCCTGACGAAAAAAAACAAATCTATGCCGACGCCATTTTTGAAGGCGGCGGCGTGCGCGGACTTGCATTTTTAGGAGCACTCAGATGCTGCCACGATTTGGGAATTAGCTGGCGAAAATTGGCCGGTACTTCTGCGGGTGCAATTACTGCCGCAGTATTGGCAACAGACTTGTCAATGGACGACTTAGAGGAGTTGTTAGGACAGCTTGATTACAGCATATTTTTAACCAAGAAAAACAGTCCTCTAATTTTAAACGGCGACCCCGCCGACGACTTGCAATCTCCAGCTTGGACGCTACTTTTCTTGACAGTTAGCCGCCAGATGGGAGAATATTCTGCACAACCTTTCCGGCAGTGGTTGGAAGCAACGCTTAGTAAAGGTCACTTGCACACTTTTGCCGATGTCAAACAACTGGTAAAAGAGCGGGAATTAAAAGTAGTAATATCCAACCTAACTCGCGGTGAAATGTTAGTGATTCCCGATGACTTGCGGCGCCAAGACTCTCCAGATTCCGATCCTTTGTACAAGCAGTTGCGGCTCCCAAATCCCGAAGATTTTAGCGTGGCTGAAGCGGTGCGGCTGTCGATGAGTATTCCGCTATTTTTTGAACCGGGAAAACTCGGCAACGACTTAATTGTCGATGGCGGAATTCTCAGCAATTTCCCGCTGTGGATTTATGACAAACAATCTGTCGGTTCTACTCCGGTGGCGCCGCGTTGGTTTACCTTTGGGTTTCGATTGGTCGATACTGGCATTGAGAATCAAGTTAACATTAACAGTCCGCTGTCGATGCTGGCGGCGATGTTCCGAACGATGATGAAAGCAAGAGACCGCTATCACCAGCGGGAAATGGATAAAGGGCGAGTTATTAATATTGATGTGACTGAAGCTGGGGTGACGACGACGGATTTTCAGCTTGATGGCGATCGCAAGGCTAAGCTATATCGATTGGGGTATGTGTCTACTAAGAGGTTCTTTTTGAGTTCCAACTTTAGCTGGGAAAAGCACTTGAAGGCTAGGGGATTTGGGGAATAGGCGATCGGGTTAAGGTGTCGGATGCTATGCAGAGTAAGGCTTTCAGGAGATTTTAAAATCGGGGTTGCCAAATGCTGAACCTATGTGCTATGATTAGTTGCTGTCATCGGGAGAGGTGGCTGAGTGGTCGAAAGCGGCAGATTGCTAATCTGTTAAGGGTGTTATCACCCTTCGGGGGTTCGAATCCCCCCCTCTCCGTTTTATTCGAGATATCTACAAAAATGTAGACCGCTGTGGAAGTTGGTTGCGCCTAGAAAAACCTAGGTGTTAGCCTTCCCAAAGGCTAATCCGCCTCCGCAGTCTAAATAAAAAAACGTAATTTTAACGACCTGTCTTCAACCCGCTCCCGTCGCGTGAGTTGTTTCTATAGACGCAGTTTCAACCGCAACAAGCGCCCTCTTAATCTAATCAAGTGCCTTCATTGCTTCCACAAATTGCCGCGAGATAAAAGGCAAAATCTCTTCATTTTTGCTATTCTCTTTACCCTCGGTAAACACAACTAACAAATACGGTCGCAAACCAGGTATTTCAATATAAGCAGCATCATGACGAACTTGACTTGTCAACCCCGCTTTTGACCACAATTTTGTATTTTCTGGTAATCCGCCACCTAAAAAACCTGTAACTTGATTTTCGGGATCTGCTTCTAATTCGGCTGGTGCTAAACTGCGTTTCATTAAACCCATCATGTCTTGCGATGCTTGTGCAGAAACAGCTACGCCGCCGATGATAGTATGCAGCAAACGCGCCGCTGCATTTGTAGTCAGCATATTCCTATTTTCCATTAATTCTCCCAGAAATGCTCGCTCGCGACCGTAGGGGCCGTCGCACCAGGTTTTTTGATTGGCGTTAATATTTTGTAATTCCGGCCAATCTAATGATTGAAAGTAACGGTTGATGAGGTTTCGCTGCTGTTTCCAAGTTTCAAAGGGGCCTGGTGATAATTCGGGGCCGCTGGTGGTGCCCGTGAGGGCGTCTACTACTAAGCTGGTGGCGTCGTTGCTGGAATCAACAATCATATCTCGGACGGCGCGTTCTAATTCTGGCGATGTTTGAATCATGCCTTTTTGTACCCATTCCCAGATGGCCACGAGGTAAAATAGTTTGACGATGCTGGCGGGATAAATTCGTTCCGAAGCCCTGGCGCTAAAGCCTCGCGGTTGATATTTCCAAAATTCTTGTGCGCTGAGGGCGCCGCCTGTGTTGACTCGCACTGGCGGATCGTAGACGATCCAGGTTACTGCTGTACGATCGCCCTTCAATCCTGTAAATTCTGCCTGGACTGCATCTATAATGCTACTGCCGAGGGTTTCTAATTGTTCGTCTTTGTGGAAAAATGTCATGGTTAAAGGTTGACTGCTGGCGATTAACGGCGGTTGGCGGTTGGCTAATGGCAATAAATCGTTAAGTGCGAACAATTAACAGCAAACAATTAGCAATTAGCAATTAGCAATTAGCAATGGTCAATTATCAATTATCTGATGTTGTGGAGTATCGGGCGATCTCGCACATAAATATTTACGATTCCCCAAAGTGCGATCGATTGGCCACTCAAGCTGCGCAGGGGCGACATTTGCTTTTTTTTGACCCCCCCCAGCCCCCCCTTAACAAGGAGGGGAGAGATGGCATAGATTCCCTTGTGCAGGGGGATACAACGGCTGTGAGGGTGCGGCTGTGCGAAGACGATTATCCGGGATGGTTGGATCTTCGAGATATTCATTTGCTCGAAGTCACAGAAACAGTGTATCATCCTCTGGTGGTTTCTCAGGATGAAATTAGGGATAAATTGCCGATCGCAATTACTTTTACTCGCGAGGCGATGCAGCAATCAAATTATTATCTTTGGGGCGGTACAGTCAAGCCAAATTATGATTGTTCGGGATTGATGCAAGCTGCTTTTGTGGCTGCGGGAATCTGGTTGCCGAGAGATGCTTACCAGCAAGAAGCTTTTACGAAACCTATTAGTTTTAGTTCTTTAGAACCCGGAGATTTAGTATTTTTTGGCACAGCGGAAAAAGCAACTCATGTAGGATTGTACCTCGGAGAAAATCGCTACATTCACAGTTCTGGAAAAGTACAAGGTCGCGACGGTATTGGCATTGATGTTTTGTCGGAGGATGGCGATGCAGTCAGTCGAGCTTATTACCAGCAATTACGCGGATATGGTAAAGTTGTGGCAAGTTATCAACCTAGTTAGTTGTTGACTGTTGACTGTTGACTGTTGACTGTTGACTGTTGACTGTTGACTGTTGACTAACAACTAATAACTAATAACTAACAACTAACAACTAACAACTAACAACTAACAACTAACAACTAACAACTAACAACTGCCAACTGCCAACTGCCAACTGACAACTGACAACTGACAACTGACAACTAACCAATGATATTATCTAACAAAACAATGGACGCTGCATTATTTTTGGAAAAATTGGCTGAACAGCAGGCTGCAACTAAGGTAATTCTCGACGTTTCGGTAGTGGTGCCGGTGTATAATGAGGTAGAAAGTTTGCCTCATCTGATTGAGGCGATCGCCTCTGCGATTCAACCCTCTGGACTCAGCTATCAAATTATCTGTGTAGATGACGGTTCGTCGGACAATTCTGCTGACCTTCTCAAGCAGCTAGCCGGTAGTCGCGATGACCTTTGTGCTGTGCTTTTGCGCCGCAACTACGGGCAGACTGCTGCCATGTCCGCGGGCTTCGATCGCGCGACAGGTCGTGCTATTGTTACCCTGGACGGCGATTTGCAAAATGACCCTGCGGATATTCCGATGTTGCTGGAAAAGCTAAATGAAGGCTACGATTTAGTTAGTGGCTGGCGCAAAAATAGGCAGGACAATACTATCAGCCGCCTGATTCCTTCTAAAATTGCCAACTGGTTAATTGGTCGCGTTACGGGCGTAACTTTGCACGACTACGGCTGTTCTTTAAAAGCTTATAAATCTGAGTTAGTTGCAGACTTGAATCTCTACGGGGAATTGCACCGATTTTTGCCTGCTTTGGCGTTTATTGAAGGCGCGAGAATTGCAGAGATTCCGGTGCGACATCACGCGCGCCGTTTCGGTCAAAGCAAGTACGGGATTTGGCGGACTTTTCGGGTGTTGATGGATTTGTTAACTATTTCTTTTATGAAGAAGTTCCTAACTCGCCCGATGCACGTTTTTGGACTTCTGGGAATGAGTTCGATGGCGGTGGGAACGGTTTTAGGGATTTATTTGACAGTCCTCAAATTGGGTTTCGGTCAAATTATTGGCAATCGTCCTTTGCTGATTTTGGCTGTGGTTTTGTTGTTGACTGGCGTGCAGTTATTTTGTTTTGGTTTGCTGGCGGAAGTGATGATGCGGACTTATCACGAGTCTCAGGGAAAGCCGATTTATCGGGTGCGCGAGGTGTTTGGTTCTAAATAAAGGATTCGTGTCGATTGTACTCGGCGATTGAAATCGCTGCTACACAAACAAAGTCCGCCTGCGCGGACTGAAGAGATAGGAAATTTGAAAACCCTTTTCTGACTATACTCGGCGATTGAAATCGCTGCTACACAAACAAAGTCCGCCTGCGCGGACTGAAGAGATAGGAAAGTTTTAATACCAAATAAATCAGGGTTACAAAACCCTTTGATCTCTTAGTCGGCGTCCGGCGGACTTCGTTTGACTCTCTTGGCGGTTTCAACCGCCGAATGATCTTTCTAACTCATTACTTTTTGGGCTTGTCGGAGAGATGTAATAGTGGCGATCGCGTGCTCCGACACTGCATCTATTTCAGCAGCAGTATTGAAGCGGCCAATCCCAAACCGAATTGAAGCGTAGGCTAACTTGTCCGATCGCCCGATCGCTGCTAAAACATGAGAAGGAGATATTTTCGCCGAAGTACAAGCAGAACCCGAAGACACCGCCGCCGCCGGTTGCAAGCCCAACAGCAGTGCTTGACCGTCAACCCCACCTACACTAATATTCAGATTTCCAGGTAATCTCTTAGTTGCGTGACCGTTCATCACAACATCACCCAATTCACTCAAATTTTCCCACAAACGCTGCCGCAAATTCACAACTCGTGCTGTTTCCGCCTCCATTTCCGAAATTGCTAACTCTACTGCTTTAGCAAATCCGACTATTTGGGGTGGGTAAAGAGTACCCGATCGCATTCCCCGTTCGTGGCCTCCTCCGTGCATTTGTAGGGCTAGCTGGACTCTCGGTTTGTTGCGCCGCACGTAGAGAGCACCGATGCCTTTTGGCCCGTAGATTTTGTGCGCCGTCAAAGACATCAGATCGATGTTCATGTCCTCTACATCAAGGGGAATTTTGCCGATCGCCTGGGCCGCATCCGTGTGAAACAAAATGTCATTTCCGCGACAAATTGCAGCTATTTCGGCGATCGGTTGAATCACACCAATTTCGTTATTAGCCGTCATCACCGACACTAAAATTGTCTCAGCCCGAATCGCTTTGATCAAATCGCCGATATCAATCAGCCCGTCGCTTTTGACTGGTAAAACAGTAATGTCAAACCCCAATTTTTGCAAATACGTACAGGGGTCAAGAATTGCATTGTGTTCTGTTTTTACTGTAATAATGTGCTTTCCTTTGCTGAAATAGGCTTCAGCAACGCCTTTAATCGCTAAATTATTTGCTTCCGTTGCGCCGCTGGTAAAAACAATTTCTTCTGGGGAGGCGTTGATTGCGGATGCTATGGTTTGCCGCGATTGTTTAACCGCAGCTTCTGCTTCCCAGCCGTAAACGTGGTTGATGCTGGCTGCGTTGCCGAAATGTTCGGTAAAATAGGGCAGCATCGCATCAAGTACCCGTTTGTCTACAGGAGTTGTGGCGTGGTTGTCGAGGTAGATAGGACGTGCGGACATAGTGCTGTTTTGGTTGAAAAAAGTGTTAGGTTTATTGTAGACGAGCCCTTTGTTCTAGCACCAAACTTTATATTTAACAAATATTTGTGAAGATTTATGCGAGCTGACATTCAGGGATTAGAAATTACTGTAGGTGAGCTCAAGCACCTGTGCGGCGCGGGGCCCGATCGCCTGTACCGGCCTGCGAGTGCGACTAAGTTTGCCCGCGAAGCTTTGAAAACAGTCGGTTTAATTGTTTTGGTGCTAATCAGTTGTTGGCTGCTGGTGCTGATATTTCCTAGAGCTTATTTGGTGTGGTTTGCGCTCCACCTCGCTGCGATCGGCGGTTTAATCTTTGAGGATGCTTGGAAAATTTGGTGCAGCCAAAACAAACATTTAGTCAATCTTTTTGATGATGTCGATCGCTATAATGGTATAATTAAGGCGATCGAAATTAATGACAAAATCGAGGAGGCGGGCAACGCGGAGGTCAAAATCGGCGATCGCCCACAAGTCATTCAAGCCTTGCAGCTCATCAGAGAAGATTTGGTTCGAGCTTTGAAAACAGAGAGAATTCTCAGACAAAATAAAAAATTTGTCGCTACAAACTCAGAACTGTTTGCCAATAATTTGAGAACTTTGAATGCTTTACAAATTAGCGATATGGCTAGCGAACAAGGGCGATTGCTGAATGAAGCTTTGCAGCTAGCTGTGGGAGTTCAAGCAGAAATGAAAAAGTTACAAGATCGAAATGCTGCTAATTGAAAAAATAAAAAATCGGACGTACGGTTTCAAGCGCGCCTACAAAAACTAATTGGGTCTGGTGCGGCATGAAGAGAATAACGTAATCTTAGCCAAATACGGTGCAGTTAAAAAGCTAATTTGTCCCCGCACACATCAGTTAATTGATAACTATCATAGTCTCGGCGATGCGATCGTCGCGGATCTCTGCGCTAACCCTAAGATATCTCTTCGGACATTAGCGTTAACTCAACCATATTGAATTTTAACGGCCAGTTCTTCAACAGAGCAGACGGCGCGTGAGTGTCTGTATAGACCCGGTTTCAACTGCGGGCGTCTTCTTGGTAGCAACGCGCACCAACCGCGAACCGATCGAACTCCCACACATTTTAAAATTCATGAATCATGAGAATTGTTAAGAAAAATCATGATTGTAAATTTTTTCCTGTTAGGTAACAGGTAAGGATATCTTGGAAAGGAGATGTTAACAACCAGGTCAGTATGTCTTCTACCAAACCAAAGATTATAGTTCTCGATGACGATCCCACAGGTTCTCAAACCGTGCACAGTTGCTTGCTGCTGACACGTTGGGACGAAGAAACCCTGCGTTTGGGACTGCGGGACAAGTCCCCGATTGTTTTCATACTAACAAATACTCGATCGCTCACTCCCGAAAAAGCAGCCTCCGTCACCCGCGAAGTGTGCCAAAATCTCAAAAAGGCGATCGCGATCGAAGAAATCGAAGACTTCCTAATAGTTAGCCGTTCCGATTCTACCCTGCGCGGCCACTATCCGATCGAAACCGATGTCATCGCCGAAGAACTCGGCCCCTTCGACGCTCATTTTCTAATTCCCGCCTTTTTTGAAGGAGGCAGAATCACCCGCAACAGCGTGCACTACCTCATGGTTAACAGCGTCGAAATCCCCGTTCACGAAACCGAATTTGCCAAAGATTCAGTCTTCGGCTACAGTCACAGTTACCTGCCCGACTACGTAGAACAAAAAACCAAAGGTCGCATCCATGCTGATGCAGTCGATCGCATTTTACTCGCAGACATCCGCTACGGAAGTTTAGATCGATTGATGGAGATGACAGACAACCAATGTGCAGTTGTTGACGGCGAAAGCCAAGGTGATTTAAACACATTTGCCAAACACATTCTCGATGCAGTCAGTCAAGGCAAAAAGTTTTTATTCCGCAGCGGGGCGAGTATTTTAACATCCTTAGCTGACCTCAGTCACCAGCCTGTAGCCGCTGATGAAATGTCAAAATACGTGAAAGACGGCAAACCTGGTGCAGTCATAGTTGGTTCCCACGTTAAGAAAACGAGCGATCAATTGGAACGCTTGTTAGAAGAACCGAATACAGTTAGCATTGAAATAGACGTATCTCACTTGCTAGAAGATTCAACAGAGGATCGCACTCAAATCCTCAATGAAATCCTCGAAAAAGTCTGCACTGCTCATGCAGATGGCAAAACGCCTGTAATTTATACCAGCCGCAAGGAACTACAATTTGAAAATCCCGAAGTGCGCCTAAAATTTGGAGCGGCAGTTTCGGCTCTGTTGATGGATGTCGTGCGCGGAATGCCTGCGGATATTGGCTTTTTAATTAGCAAGGGCGGCATTACTTCCAACGATGTTTTGAGTACGGCTTTGTCGCTGAAAAGTGTCAGACAAATCGGTCAAATTATCGCAGGTTGTTCGGTGGTTAAAACAGAGCCAGATCATCCTCTATTTCCAGATTTACCCGTCGTTTTGTTTCCGGGGAATGTGGGGGATAGCAATGCTTTGGCTACGGTTTATAAGCGGCTGAGCAAGCATGATAGCTAGTTGAATTGCTGGCTTAACGCAGAGCAATAGAATTCTAGTCAGGGAGGACAGATTGATATCAACCTAAGCCTAAAACAGTTGAAATATTTCGTTGTCTGCTCGTTACTAGGCTGTGCCTGATAACACAGATATGCAGGAAGAGCCTCCTTAATTCTGTTGACTGCAAGAAGTAAGGAACGCACGTGCGGACTTCAGTCCGCAGCCGGAGAGCGGACTGAAGTCCGCACGTGCGTTCCGTTTTTGTGATGGTAATCAACGGGACATAATATGAGATAGGTTCCCAGACACAGCCTGGGAACCAGTTAAATAATCTCCCAAAAATCTCTGGCTGATTCTATCGTTGCTAAAACCGCTGTAATATGCTATAGTAAAAGGTCTACCCTTAAATAAAAGCGATCGCCAGCTCGACAAATTGCCCCTGGGCAACAGCTCTCAAAAAAAATCAAATTTAGAAAAAAAAATTAGGTAGCCCTCTACATATAGAGCCAACAGTGCCATAGCTACTGCTATCAGTAGCGTTTCCAGCTTGTATCAACCGAAATTTTAAAATTAAGTAAAAATTTTCATATAGTAATTTTTAGCCCAAAGGATTAGCATATAAGGGTGACAGAACATTATCATCCACTAAACTCATTAAAAAACGGCCATTGGTTCAAGCTGATCTGTGGGGCGAGCTTTCAACACCTGCCGGCGGTTCGGAATCTCACATTGGCTTACACCTTAGCAGGTGCTGACTGTATTGATGTCGCGGCAGATCCCGCCGCCGTCGCAGCAGCGAAAGAAGCCCTACAAGTTGCCAGCGAATTACAGGCAAAAACTCAAAACCGCAGGTTTGGCGGCGAAGGGTTGCCACTGCTGATGGTGAGTTTAAACGATGGGGAAGATCCACATTTTCGCAAGGCCGAATTCAACCCAGCCGATTGTCCGGCGGACTGCTGGCGGCCGTGCGAAAAAATATGTCCAGCCTCCGCAATAGTTTTTCAGAGTGCTGGTAGTGGTTTTTCCGGGGTGATAGACCAGCAGTGCTATGGCTGCGGTCGCTGTCTGCCTGTTTGTCCCAGCCAACTGATTTATACTCGTTCTTACGTGTCTGCTCCAGGCGCGATCGCACCTTTAATCTTGAAATCCGGTGCGGACGCCCTAGAAATCCACACGCAAGTAGGCAGAGAGGCAGATTTTGCGAGACTTTGGTCGAGCATAGCTCCCTGGGTAGATCAACTTAAAGTAATAGCAATTAGTTGCCCCGATGGAGACGGTTTGATTGATTATTTGCGGACACTCTATCAAATAATTTCCCCCCTTCCTTGTCCCCTAATTTGGCAAACCGATGGTAGGCCGATGAGTGGAGATATTGGAATAGGAACTACTAGAGCCGCGGTCAAACTCGGTCAAAAAGTTTTGGCTGCCCGGTTGCCGGGATATGTGCAACTTGCAGGCGGCACTAACGATCGCACTGTCAGCAAACTTAAAGCCTGCGGACTGATGAAGGATGGCGGGAAAAATTTGTCTGTTCCTCCTGTCCAATACATTGCAGGTGTAGCCTACGGCAGCTATGCCAGGGTTTTGCTGTCACCAATTTTAGAACAATTAGAAACAATGCAAACCGATCGAGCTTATGCCGTTGAGGTAGCAGCCGCTTGCGGCGCAGCCGAAGTTCAAACACCTCGGTTGACTCAGCTCGAAGCCGTCCCAGAACTTCTCTCGGAGGCGGTGAGTTTAGCTCGTTCTCTAGTTTCTCAGATCAAAAGTTAGTTGTTAGTTGTTAATTGTTGGTTGTTAGTTGTTAGTTGTTGGTTGTTAGTTGTTAGTTGTTAGTTGTTAGTTAATCAAAAAAACTGATAAGGATCGCAAATTAAATAATTTACACAAGTCTGTGGGATAGGCGCCTCGCCCACCCTTTCTGGACGGGCTATAAAGGCCCATCCCACAAGAAGCATAAAAATTGTAAGTTATTTAATTTTCATTCCTAACTGATAACTGTACTTCGCGAAATCGCGATCGCACTTGCGACCTCAGAAACCCGGTTTCTTACTATATTTCTCGTTATCCAACGCAAAACCCATAGAAACCGGGTTTCGACGCACCAATGCGTAATCCATAAACTGACAACTGTCCACTGTCAACTGTCCACTGTCAACTGACAACTGACAACAGTCCACTGTCCACTGTCCACTGTCCACTGAACCGAACACACCGAGGCGAATGCAGATTACAGACGACCTCAGCAGACTATTAGACATCGTGCCAGATGAGATCCGGCAGCCCTTAGAGCAGCACCCGCAGCGCAACAATCTCATTGAGGTTGTGATGGATTTGGGCCGCCTACCAGAAGCTCGTTTTCCATCCTTGGCCGAACCTCTTTCCCAAACACCGATTTCCAAAGCAGACCTCAGCTATTGTATCGATCGAGTCGGCAACTTCGGCGGCGACAATCGAGCCGGTATCGAGCAAACCCTGCACCGAATTAGCGCCCTTCGCAACCGCAGCGGCGAGATTATCGGCTTGACATTGAGGGTGGGCCGCGCTGTGTTCGGGACGATCGGGATTATCCGCGATTTAGTGGAAACCGGTCAGTCGATTTTGATGCTCGGCCGCCCCGGAGTCGGCAAAACCACAGCCCTGCGCGAAATCGCCCGCGTGCTCGCCGACGACTTGGAAAAACGGGTGGTAATCATCGACACCTCCAACGAAATTGCTGGAGATGGAGATATCCCGCATCCGGCGATCGGCAGAGCTCGCAGAATGCAAGTTTCGCGTCCCGAACTCCAGCACCAAGTCATGATCGAAGCAGTGGAAAACCATATGCCCGAAGTGATCGTGATTGACGAAATCGGTACGGAATTAGAAGCTTTGGCCGCTCGGACGATCGCAGAAAGGGGCGTGCAATTGGTCGGTACCGCCCACGGGAACCGGATCGAAAACTTGATGAAAAATCCGACTCTGGCCGATTTAATCGGGGGCATCCAAGCCGTGACGCTGGGAGATGACGAAGCCCGGCGCCGCGGTTCTCAAAAGACTGTTTTGGAACGCAAATCACCGCCGACTTTTGAAATTGCGATCGAAATGCTCGAACGCCAGCGCTGGGTAATCCACGAACGAGTCTCAGATTCGATCGACAGCCTGCTGCGGGGACGCGAACCGAACCAGCAAATCAGAAGCGTCAGCGACAGTGGAGAAGTAACGATCGAGCGCGAGTCAGCATCTCCCCCCGTCCGGTTTCCAGGGATGCCAGCTTCCGCCTCAGGCCCCGCTGCGGTATCAGGAATGCGGTCAGTCACGCCGATTTCTGGGTGGCGCAGTGCCGGCAAAATGGTGCCGATGCCCCCTCAAAACGAGAAATTCGCTGCTGCTGCTGCTGCTAACAGCGCGCCAGTGACTGAGACTCGGTATTTCGAGCAACTGCTCGAAGAATCCCTGTCCGTGGAACCCGTACCGCAGCAGCGCGGACGTTATTCCCAGAATGTCGGCCCTAACGGCGAAGATTTGCCCCTCCACGTTTATCCTTACGGCATAGCTCGCCACCAGCTCGAACAGGTCATTTCCACCCTGAACCTGCCGGTGCAGTTGACGAAGGATATTGAAAGTGCTGACGTGGTGTTGGCTTTGCGATCGAACGTGCGGAACCAGTCAAAATTGAGGCACTTGGCCAAAACTCGCCAAGTTCCCCTGCACACAATCAAAGCTGGGACTATTCCCCACGTAGCGAGAGCTTTGCGGCGCCTGTTGGATATGGACGACCCGGGCACCCCGGAAGTGGCAGACCTTGCCTTATTCGCCCGCAGCGGGACTTCTGACGAGCTCGAAGCTCTCGAAGAAACCCGCCTAGCTGTCGAGCAAATTGTGATTCCCAAGGGACAGCCGGTGGAACTTCTACCCCGTTCTCCCAATGTCCGCAAAATGCAGCACGAGCTTGTGGAACACTATCACCTGAAATCCCACAGTTTTGGGGAAGAACCCAACCGCCGCCTGCGGATTTTTCCAGCTTAAACAGCCCTGGATCTAGAATCGGCGTAGGGTGCACCCCGCACCTTACTGCTTGAAGGTAGCAGGTAGAAGGCAAACGGCCGAATTTTTTTCATGCTGCTGTCTGTTTTCTACTTGCTGCCTTTGATATTATGTGGGCTAAATTATACCAATTTAAAACGAAATAACAGTATTCTTCCCCCCTCGATCGGGGGGCGGGCTAGGGGGGTCTTCGAGTGTTGCACAATTTTAGATAAATGGTATTAACCATAATTCTTGTAGCGTGGGTTCACCGCCCAGACTCGAATCTTGTGGTCGATCGACCCCACATGATATTATTCCGGGTGGTATGATTTTTGTGTGAAAGTGCGATCGGCTCAAATACCTAGGCAATGCCCCATTACCAATTACCAATTACCAATTCCCAATTCCCAATTCCCAATTCCCAATTCCCAATTCCCAATTCCCTCTAATAACAAATTATACGCAAACATATTTACCGGAGTTGACATGAATGAGGCACAAATTCAGCTATTTATTCAATTAATTGCGGCTCAGACAGGTTTACAAATTCGCCCGCAAGATCGATCGGCTTTGTGTCTAAAACTTTTGAGTCGGATGAGCGCTGTAAAAATAATATCCCCGGAAAAATACTATCAAATTTTAGCCGCTCCGAGTCATGAAAGTCAAACCGAATGGCGAGAATTAGCGCCGTTGCTAACAACGAACGAAAGTTATTTCATGCGGGACAAAGGACAGTTTTCCCTGCTAAAAAAAGTGATTTTACCGGAATTAATCGAAAATAAAAGAAAGTTGTACGAGAAATTGGGAATTAAGCCAACACTACGAATCTGGAGTGCAGGATGTTCGACAGGTGAAGAACCTTATTCTTTAGTAATTATTTTAAAACAGCTAATTTCTGATTGGGAAAAATGGAAAATTTTAGTTTTAGGTACAGATATAAATCAAGGAACTCTAGAAAAAGCCCAGCGGGGAATTTATAGCCCTTGGTCGTTTCGCTTAGTTGACCCGGAACTGCAAAGGCAGTATTTCGATCGGCGGAAAACCGAGTGGGAAATTGACCCTAAATTTCGTCAATTGGTGAGATTTAGCTGTGTAAATTTAGTAACAGATAATTTTCCCAATATTTACACAGAGATTCATAACCTAGATTTGATTTTGTGCAGAAATGTTTTTGTTTATTTTGAAAAAAAGTATATTGTACAGGTATTGAAAAAGTTTGCCAAGACCCTGAGACCTGGAGGATATTTAATGACGGGTCACGCTGAAGTTCACAATCACGTGACAAACGAGTTTCAACCAAAAGTTTTTCCGGAATCCGTTGTTTATCAAGCAAAGAATATCCAAGGCGAGGAACAAGCTAAAATCAATTTTTTGAAGGGGCAGACATCCAAAGCAAAATCGGCATTTGGAGGAACTCGAAAAAAAGGGGAATTGGGCGAAGACAGCGGTCATTTGCTAGGGAATGAGACGCAGCCAGCCCGTTTTGGTAATGGCTATTTTGGGCAGATAGAGTCGCTGTCGCTGTTGACGGCAGGTAGCGCGATCGGAAAGATACTGCGAAATCGCTATGTTGAGGGCGATATTTTGAGCAACAAAATGTCTGGTTTACTGGCAGCGCCCGCAGCAGAAAAAGCCGATCGCCCAACG
Organism: Microcoleus sp. BM001215392; assembly: GCF_036700185.1. Lineage (NCBI taxonomy): Bacteria > Bacillati > Cyanobacteriota > Cyanophyceae > Oscillatoriales > Microcoleaceae > Microcoleus > Microcoleus sp. BM001215392. Next base: position 15,292 of record NZ_JAUBOJ010000016.1, read on the forward strand.
CCTCAGATACTGATTTTAGAGGCAAAAGCTTGTTTGAAAAATAAAGCTTATCTGGAGGCTATTCATAAAGCTAAACAGGCAATAGACCTGCAAGCTCATAATTTTGATGCTAATTATTTGCTGGCTCAAATTTATGCAAATTTAGGTCAGTATTCTCAGGCGATAGAATACTGCAATCGAGCTAGCAAAGTAGATACAATGTCAGTATTTCCTTATTTCTTGCAAGCTCAAATCGCCGAAGAACAGGATGACTTGGAAACAGCTAAATTTTTTATTAAAAAAACTATTTATCTTTGCCCGTCTTTTGTTTCCGCTTATCTCGAACTCGGGAATATATACAATAAAGAAGGTAAGCTAAATAAAGCTATTAAAATGTACAATTCATCTTGCGATATTCTCAAAAAACTCCCGCCCGATACTCCGATCGAGCAACAGAATAAAATGACAGCCGCTCAATTATTGATGGATCTCAAAAAAAAATTGGTAAAATTGTACAGCCAACCAAACTGATGCGCCCGAAAAATCTCAACACCGGGTTTTTTTGTAAGTGCCTAGCTGGCAAAATTTATACGATCCTAGAAACCAGTTTTTTTGGAAGTCCTACTAGATAAAGTGTCAGAATAAATATGGAAATCAAGCCGTATCTTATCTTTGAACATAACGGTTTGCTGTGCGGTGTAGAAGTCGGCTGTGTTCGGGAAATTTTCTTTTTGCCGGAGTTGATACCGATCGCCGAAGCGCCTCAAGATATTGTCGGGGCGATCGATCTCAGGGGCTCCCTTCTCCCCGTGATGGATCTAAATCTCCGTTTTGGGTACGTTTGGCAAGAGTATTCTGTGACAGATAGTGCGATCGTCATAGAATGGCAAGAAGTTCGACTTGGCATCATTGTCGATCGAGTTACCGAAGTTAAGCACATCCCCGCAGACGCCATAACTCCCCAGCTATCTTACGGGCGAGATAATGCAGAAGCCCCGCATCATTTTTTAGCTGGATTCGCTCGCTGTGAAACAAATACGATCGCGCTGCTAGATATCGATCGCCTAATTCGAGATTCTCCCCAAAAAACTGATGCCCAAATCCCGATTTCTGCAAGCGATGCAGGAATTTTAACCGCAGCAGACAACCTAGAAACCTCACACTTGCTAGCAGAAAATCATCAATTTTTAAGCAAACCGCAGGTTTTTGCTTTGAATGCTACAGCCGAAGAAAAAGCAATTTTTCGAGAGCGAGCTCAGAATTTGAGGCAGCAGAGCGAGCAGGAAAATTCTGCCGCAATTAATATGTCACTAGCCGTAGTTCTTTTAAACGGCGAATACTTTGGTATCAATCTAGGGGTAGTGCGCGAATTTACTGACATTCGCCAAGTAACTCCGATTCCTTGCACTCCCGATCGCATTATTGGAAATATGAATTTGCGGGGCGAAATCCTGACGCTAGTAGACATTCGCAAGGTTTTAAATATGTCGTCTGCTCAGGTAAAATCTCTATCGAAGGCGATCGTTGTGGAAATTGAAGATTTGGTAGCCGGTATAGTCGTAGACGAAATTTTAGACATTATACATTTGAATGTGGCAGAGATGGCGACTATTCCTGCCGCACTAAATTCGGCTAACCGCGAATATCTGCGAGGTACCGCTTTTTACCAAGAAAAACCGATCGCTATTCTGAACTTGCAGAAACTGTTAACAAAAGGAGGAATTGTTGTTGATGAGGAAGTTTGAACAAAGATTTGACGGCTTCATCGGCGTCGCACTTGCAAAAACGATGTCAGCGCTACCCGAAACTAAAGAAAATAGAGCAAGAGAACAGAATTTGCTATGATACTATTTTCTACTGTCACCGCACGGCATCGCTCTCAGAAGTGGTGAGCTGATTTTGGTTGCCAGCGCCAGACAGGAGCCTCTCAGTTTTGTATTTGTAGTGCGAAAGCGCTGGCGATCGCAAATCTTAGATATAAGCAAGCGAAGAGTGATGCTCGTACTCTTGAAAAATAGTTTTTGCTTTCCGCAGAGATGCTCCCGCACCGGACTTTCAACTACTATCCTAAAGCCACAACCTTACTCAGGGAAATCCTATCTTAAGTTAACCCAAAAAATATGTTTGCTCAAATTAAAAAATTAAATATTAGAAACAAGATGCTGCTCGGATACCTAGCGCCAGCAGCTATTTACTTAGCCTTACCAGTCCTAGTTATCGCTACTACCAGTAAAGTTTTTGAAACATTCAAAGAAGTAGAAAGGGTAGAAAATGTCATTGGAGAAACAAGTAATATGTCCGTAGGTGCCGAGCAAATGGTACGAGGAATGCGCGGCTATTTAATTAACAAAAATGAGCAGTTTTTAACCGATTTTAAAACAGGTGCAGATTTAGCTCGTCAGTCGGCGATCAATGTAGAACCTATCGTGAAAAATCCCGAACAGCAAGCCCGTTTGCAGAGAATGTTGGAGCTGGTCAAGGAATATTATAATGGCTCTAACGAAATAGTTCGCTTAGTTCAGCAAAATCAGACAGCCGAAGCCCTTGCTATATTTAATACAGGCAAGTATACCAAATTTGTGAATGAATTTGTGGAATTGAACCGGGAATTTCGGGAAATCGAATTAAAAATGATTAAGCAAGAAACGCAAATCACGAAGGCAGCTTTAAGCTTTTTGGTATCAACGCTAGTGTTTGGTTCGATACTGTTAGTGCTGCTTGGCGCCACTGCTGCTTGGCTGATTTCGTCAGGAATTGCTGGAACTATCGATCGCGCAATTAGTTCGATCGCCAGCTCCTCCGCCGAGATTGCTACCACAATTGAACAACAGGAACGCATGGCAAGCCAGCAAGCAGTTTCAGTCAATCAAACCACTACGACAATGGACGAACTGGGTGCATCTTCTAGGGCCACTTCACAGCAAATAGAAGCTGCTGCATCTCAAGCAATGCAAGCTTTAATGTTAGCTGGTGGCGGTACAAAAGCTGTCGAACAAACTTTAGAAGCAATGGCAACACTGAAAACCAAAGTCCAGGATATGCAAGGGCAAATTATGCAGTTGAGCGAGCAAACCGATCGCATTGGCAACATCTCAACTGTAGTTAGCGATTTGGCAAATCAAACTAATATGTTAGCACTAAATGCGGCTGTCGAAGCAGTGCGAGCCGGCGAACACGGCAAAGGTTTCGGCGTTGTCGCCTCAGAAATTCGCAAACTTGCCGATCGCAGTAAAAAATCTGCCGCACAAATTAATCTCTTAGTTGCTGATATTCAGCGGGCGATCAACTCAACGGTAATGGTAACAGACGAAGGAACTAAAACTGTTGACTCTGGCGTAAATATTGCGGAGGAAACCGCCGCAGCATTTGCCGGAGTAGCTGATGCAATTAATAACGTGGTTTTGAGCTCTCAGCAAATTTCGCTGAATGCCAAACAGCAAGCAATTGCGATCGAACAAGTGGTAGAAGCTATGAACTCCCTCAACCAAGCAGCAGCACAAACCGCTTGCGGAATCACTCAAACTAAAGTCGGTACACAAAAATTAAATGAAGCTGCTTTAGATTTAAAAGCAGTTGTGTAAAATAGTTATCAATTCTGATAGTTTCTGCAAATAATGCAAGTGTAGGCAATATCCAAACTGCGATCCCGATCGTTCCTTTTTTAATCCTTGAATCCTTCAATTCTCACAATCTAAAATCTAAAATTTAATGAGTTATCAGCTATGATCGAAAAAATAAAAAAATGGTCTTTGAGAATTAAAGCGATTGTTTTTGCGATCGCTCTCAGTACCATCCCTGTTATGTTGACAGGAACAATGACTTATGTATTTGCCAGCGAACACTTGACTAACTACGTAATTAAGTACCAAGAATCACGGGCGATAGCCACTGCAAATCACGTGCAAAACTTGATATTAGAACGCTATCATGACGTTCAGAATATGGCATATCTAAGTATACTGAATGACCCCCGAGTCAGCCAAACCACATCAACCAGTCAAAAACAAGCTGTATTAGATAAATATATCACAGCAGCGGCTGGCTACGACAGTATTGCGGTCGCCGACCTCCAAGGAAATACAATTTTGCAATCTAGCGGAGAAAAAGTTATAGATATAGGCAATCGCGAATATTTTCAGGAAGTAATTAAAACTAATGGTGCTACGGTTGTGCAGCCAAGAAAGTCATTTCTTAATGGCAAATACGCCATTTTTGCTGCGGCGCCCGTGATCGAGTTAAACACAGGCAAAACTATCGCAGTAATCAGAACTCGCACGCCTACAACTTATTTAGAGCAAAAAATTCATGAAAACCAAGCACAATTATCTAGAGACTCGAAGGGATTAAAACAAGAGCAATACCATTTAATTGATGGCAATGGCAAGTTTTTTTCGGCAACAGAAACTGAGCAAGTGAGCCGAGATGCACGGTCAGACTTTAGTGTTTTTACAAGAATGCAATCCGAGAGAAAAATTGACAGTGCCATAGATATAGATCGCATTAATGGAACTCAGCAACTGATTACTTACGCTCCGATTCAAACATCAAAAGAGCTGCCAGAATTAAGTTGGAGCGTGATTATTGCCAACGATAAACAAGATGTATTTGCTCCGCAGGAAGAGTTGCTTTATACTCTGATGTCAGGAGTTGGAATCACTACTGCTATTGTGAGCGCGCTCGCTATTTTTTTCGCCAGCCGCACCACTCACTCGATTAATCACATTGTACGGGCGATCGCGTCTTCTTCTTCGCAAATTGCTGTCACCATCGAACAGCAGGAACGCATTGCCAGCCAACAATTATATGCTGTCGATCGCACTGCGACTACAATGGACGAATTGGGCGAATCCAGCAAAGCTTGTGCCTCGGAAGCTGAAGCTGCTGCTTTCGGGGCAGCAGCAGGCCTTAAACTCGCAGCAGGAGGCAGTCAAGCAGTAGACAATACCTTGAAAGAAATGGCAAATTTGACAGAAAATGTAGGAGCAATTCAAAAGCAAATTTTGCATTTGAGCGAGCAAACCGATCGCATTGGTAATATCTCCAGTTTAGTCAGCGATTTAGCCAACCAAACAAATATGCTCGCCCTCAACGCTGCTGTCGAAGCAGTTAGAGCCGGTGAAAGCGGCAAAGGATTTGCTATCGTTGCTAGCGAGATTCGCAAATTAGCCGATCGCAGCAAGGAATCTGCTAGCAATATCAAGATTTTAGTTGCAGATATCCAGAAAGCAATTAGTTCGACAGTAAAAGTGACGGATGACGGCACAAAAACCGTAGAAAATGGCGTAAAAATTGCCCGAAAAACCGCCGACGCATTTGCTGGGGTAGCTGAGGCGATCGAGCGCATTGCTTTGAACAGCAAACAAATTTCTGTTAGATCCAACAATCAGGCGATCGCGATTCAGGATGTAGTTGAAGCCGTCAACTCTCTTAACCTCGCCGCCCAGGAAACCGCCTCCGGCCTTTCTCAAGTTAAACTCGGCATTTCTCAGCTCAACCGTGCAGCCCAAAATTTACAATCAGTAGTCTAAAAAGTTCGGCAACGGATCTAACGGATCTAACGGATCTAATTACCCATTACCCATTATCAATGATTCATAAATTTTTTCAAAAAATCCAACACCGACTGTTGCTGCTTTTAATTTTAAGTACCTTAATTCCAGTATCTCTGGTAGGCTGGTATGGAATTTCTTCTTCCGCAACAGCACTGCAAACTTTAGCGTTAACAAATCTTTCTGAAAGTGTCGCTTCTAGCGGAGAAAAAATTGTCAACAATTTAGAAAATATCAGTTACGATGTTTTGATACTCAGCAAGTCTCCCCCTATTCAAGCAATGATTAGAGCTAGAGAGGGAAATGGAGTAGATAAAGAAACTAATTCAACTTATCAAAATTTAGCGGAGCGAATGCAAATTATATTTTCATCAATGATGGAAGTTAAGCCATATTATATGCAGTTGCGCTATATCGACGAGAAAGGTGACGAACTCGTGCGCCTAAATTATGACGGAAAGAACATCAAAATTGTTCCAAATTCTGAACTACAAAATCAAGCTCAGAGAGATTACTTTTCCGCAACCATGAAGCTAAAAGCTGGAGAAATATATGTGTCCCAATTCAATCTGAATCAGGAGCGCGGTAAAATACAAATTCCTTACAAGCCAACAATTCGCCACGCCACTCCAATATTTAACGACAGAGGAGAAAGAAAAGGTATTTTAATTGCTAATTCTTTGGGTCAGTATCTAATCAATATAGTTAAAAATATCAATAATGAAAATTCAGGTGAAGCTTTTATGTTAAATCAAGATGGTAACTATATTTATCATCCCAATTCTACAAAAGAATGGGGTACTCAAGGACAAAATAATGAAAATATCAAAAAAGATTATTCAGCAGAGGTAGTGACTAAAATACTTTCCGGGGGCAAAGGCAATGTTGAACTCAGCGATCGAGTCATTAGTTACGAGACAATATTTTTAACAAAAAAGAATAATCTTTTTGTTGTAATTGTCAATCAAGCACCAAAAAGTTCGCTCTTTGCTTCTATTGTAGTTTTGAGGAAAGTCGCTAGTATTATTACTATAATATCCCTAGGTACTGTGCTGGTATTAGGATTTATTGTATTACAACAGCTAATCAAGCTGATCCGCGGAATCATCTACGAAATATCGTCATTTTCAATGCAAATATTATCTAATATGAACGAGCAAGAGCAAGTCGTCGGCCAGCAATTTCTCTCTGTCAATGAAACAACTGCAACCCTAGAAAAATTGGGCTTATCTTCTGGGCACACAGTAGAGCAAGCTGAGGCTGTTGCTGCTGCTGCTCGCCAAGCTTTAACACTAGCCCAAGAAGGTACTCAAATGGTTGAGCAAACTGTCAATCAAATGCTGACTCTCAGACAAGCTGTGGCGGCAATTTCTCAACAAAATCAGCGCTTGGGCGATAGCACGAGTCAGATTGGTAATATCTCGGCTTTGGCAAACTTAGTTAGCGATTTAGCCACTCAGACAAATATGCTGGCTCTTAATGCGGCTGTCGAAGCTGTCAGAGCTGGTGAGTATGGTAAAGGTTTTGCGGTGGTAGCCAGCGAGATTCGCAAATTAGCAGATGAAAGTCAACAAGCGGCACAAAAGATTAATGGTATTATTCCCGAGATTAAGGGCGCGATAGAATCGACAGTGAAAGCAACCGAAGAAAGTCGCAAAATAGTCGCAGAAGGGGTAAAAACGGCGCAGGATACGGCAGAAGCTTTTACCGGGGTTCGGGAAGCTTGCAATCTTGTTTTTGCTAGCAATCAGCAAATCTCTTTGAATATTAAACAGCAGGCGATCGCTATTGGGCAAGTAGCTGATGAAATGAACTCTCTTAACCGCACTGCATCTCAAACTATCAGCGGTATTACTCAAGTCAAAGTAAGCACTCAAAGACTCAATCAAGCTGCTTTAAATCTTAAGTCTGTAGTGTGAAAAGTTAGTTGTTAGTTGTTAGTTGTAATCAGTCAAGCGTGAAGTCGGAAAAAAAAACAAGTAATATTAATTACCAATTACCAATCAGCAATTCCCAATTACCCAAAAAATATGATAATTGAAGATGCAGAACTCCGAGATGTATTTAAAATTGCTAGTGAAGAACACTTGCAGAAACTAGACGATGGATTGCTGTACTTGGAACAACACCCGGGGGATTCAGCTAAGCTAGAAGAATTGCTGCGGGAAACCCATTCTCTTAAAGGCGATGCGGGGATGCTGGCTGTTAAAAATGTCGCCTCTTTAGCTCATCAAATAGAGCATATTTTGGGAGGTGTCAAGCGGGGAGAGACTCAACTAAATCCAGAGATTAGCGATCGACTTTCGCAAGGTTTAGACGCCATGCGCAAACTCGTTGACGAAGCCGTAACGGGTAAAGACTCTGGTGTCAATACATTTTACGTCCTCGCTAGCATGATGGGTGCTTCTAACAAGCCTCAGCCCGCCACCTCCACCTCCACAGTAGAGCCAAAATCCTCAGAACAAATACCAGAAGCAGCATTAATAACAACGCAAGTTAGTGATTCAGAAACTGAGCCACTACAAATAAATAATGAATCTTATTCGGCCACTAACTTAGATAATAATTACTCTGTTTCAACCCTGCAATCCGAGCAAGAATTGCTGCTGCAATCTCAAAAGTCATCTGTGGCTAGTGGATTAGTTGCAACACCAACTTCCCCGACAAATGTTAGCGCTGCTTCTAGCTCATCTTACCGCATCGAAACTATTCGCGTTGCTACCCAAAATTTAGACGATTTAATGACTCAAGCTGGGGAATTAACTGTCACCAAAACTCGGCTGCTCCACCGATTTAATGATATAGAAAAACTTACTAATTTGTGGGAAGATTGGAGCAGAGAAGCTTTTATGAGTCGGTTAGTTTTTCAGCAGATAGCATCTGAAAAAAACGGCCTTCAAGAAAATGCCTCGATCGTGCAGTTACAGAGTTATTACCAGCGTAACGAAGCAAGTTTAGAACGTCTGGGAATTATAGTAAATCGATTGAAAAATAGAGTTGATGAAGATACAACCAGACTCGAATTAATTGCCGATGAATTAGAGTCTGGAATTCGCACTCTCAGATTGCTGCCTTTGTCTACTATTTTTAATCTATTTCCCCGAGCAGTTAAAGACTTGGCTAAGCGGGAAGGTAAAGAGGTTGAATTAGTCATCGAAGGTGGAGATACTAGAGCTGATAAACGCATTTTAGAAGAAATGAAAGATCCTTTAATGCACATGATTCGCAATGCCATAGACCATGGGATAGAGACGCCCGCCGAACGCGAAAATATTGGCAAAAATCGTGCAGCTACTCTCCGAATTAAAGGCTACCATACTGCTAGCAATATTGTTATTGAAATTTCTGATGATGGTCGGGGTCTAAATCTCGATCGCATTAAGCAAACTGCTATAAAACGTAACATCTGTACGCGTGAAGAACTTGCAATTATGACAGAAAGCCAAATACAATTGCTGATTTTTGCTCCTGGTTTTTCTACCCGAACATTTGTGACTGAAATCTCGGGGCGCGGGGTGGGTCTAGATGTAGTTAGAACGAATGTTGAAGCCCTCAAAGGTAGCATTCAAGTTGAATCTTTTCCGGGAAAAGGATGCACTTTTCGTCTACAGATTGGCACGTCATTAGCTACTGCTAACGTATTGATTGTGGCGGTTGAAGGTATTGCGTACGCGCTGCCGATTGAGTTTATTGAAACGGCCAAGTTTATCGCGACTTCAGAAATATTTTCTTTAGAATCTAAGGAAACTATAATTTATGATAGCCAACCACTGTCAGTAGCTTATTTGGCAGATTTACTTGATGTGAACAATAGAGAATTCCTGCAAAATAATCGCGTTGATAGACAAGATAGCTGGATGAAATTTAACAGAAAAATAAAGGGAGAATCTCTGACATCAGACGATCCGAAAATGTCTTGTATTGTTTTGAAAGTTGGGGAGGAAAGATTGGGATTATTTATAGATGCTTTGATTGACGAACAGGATGTGGTAATTAAACCTCAAAGTCAATTGCTCAAACGGGTGCGAAACGTTTCAGGTGCAACGATTTTGGGGACGGGGGAAGTTTGTATGGTGCTCAATCCTCACGATTTGCTCAAGTCTGTACGCCAGCAAGTTTTGTCCCGCGGGACGGCGGGTGCCCGATCGCCCATTGAGACTGTCAGCCGCAAACAAGTTATACTTTTAGCTGAAGATTCGATCGCTACCCGCACTCAAGAAAAGCGCATCCTCGAAGGTGCAGGGTATGAAGTGGTGACAGCAGTAGACGGATTGGATGCTTTCAATAAATTAAAAACTCGCTATTTTGATGCTCTGATTTCTGACGTACAAATGCCTAATTTGGACGGTTTGGGACTGACTGTTAAAATTCGTCAGCAAAAAGAATATAGTGAGTTACCGATAATTTTGGTGACATCTTTGGCGTCGGATGAAGATCGAAAAAGAGGCGCTGATGCTGGGGCTAATGCTTATATTCCTAAAGGTACGTTTAATCAAGATGTGTTAATCGAAACCTTGAAAAGGTTAGTTTAATTGGGGAAAGAGTAGGATAATTGTCAAAATGAATTAGGCTCAATTCCTGAGTCTGAATTGCCACATCAATTAGTCATGCCGAAAAAAATCTCAAATCTAAAATCTCAAATAATATGATGTTATCGCCGATTAAAGTTTTGTTAGTAGAAGATTCTCCAGTAGCTACGATCGTTCTCAAGCGCATTTTGGATAGTTCGCCAGAAATTCAAGTTGTGGGAACGGCTTGTAACGGCTTAGAAGCCCTAGAATTGATCCCAAAAATTCAGCCGGAAGTCATCTGTACAGATTTGAATATGGCACAAATGAACGGGTTAGAATTCACTCAGGAAGTGATGAAGAGATACCCGCTACCTATTTTAATAATTAGTGCTTCTGTGCAAGCAAAGGATACTCAAAATGTCTTTGAACTGATGAAAGCAGGTGCATTAGATGTTTTCCCCAAACCAATTGGCGGGTTGGCGTCTGACTACGATCGCCTCGCGAATGAATTAATTGCTAAAGTCAAAATTTTGTCGGGAATTAAAGTATTTACGCGGCATCAAAGGCTGGGATTAATCGAAACAGGCGATCGCCACCCCAGGCAAAATCTTCCTCAATTACCAATTCAACATTACCAATTATCTAACAAAAATTTTAGTTCTCAAACTATTAAGTTATTGGCTGTGGGGGCCTCTACGGGTGGGCCGCAAGCGCTGCACTCGATTATTTCGCAGTTTCCGGCTAATTTACCAGTGCCTGTAATTTGCATCCAGCACATCAGTGAAGGATTTTTGCAGGGATTGGTTGACTGGTTGGGTTTTGAATCTAAACTGCCGATCAAAATAGCGCGTTATGGCGAATTTCCACAAGCTGGTATTGTTTATTTCCCGCCGGAAAAACGTCATTTAGAATTGGATGCTCAAGGGAGATTTATTTATTCGGAAGCTGATGCTGTCGAGGGACATTGCCCCTCTGTAACGGTAACATTTAAGTCAGTTGCTAATTTTCACGGTCGCGGGGCGGCGGGAGTGTTACTAACGGGAATGGGTCGAGATGGTGCTGAGGGTATGTTGGCGATCGCCCGAGTTGGCGGCTTGACAATTGCTGAAAATGAAGCGAGTTGTGTTGTTTTCGGAATGCCCAAAGAGGCGATCGCCCTAGGTGCGGCCCAGCACATTTTGCCCGTGTCCGCGATCGCTCCTCTGCTGTTGGCGAAGTTAAAAGTTTAGGATTTAAATAAAATATAGCAGTTTGCACGACTGCATCTGCTTGGGAAATTAGCAACTGTTAAAATATGGTTTTAGCCGCGGATTATATCACTTTTGGTGCTGGCAGCACACCCTACATATAAAAAACTGTTTCTTTGATGTAGGGCGGGTAACTTTTATGATTTTAGATTGATAAACTTACCAATTACTTCGCGCAACTTCTCAGCATCAAATGGCTTAGTCAAATACTCGGTTGCTCCCGCCAAACGCCCCTGTACCTTATCAAAAGCTCCATCTCTGGCTGTCAGCATGACGATCGGCAAATTCTGAAATTGAGGCAAGCTGCGCACCGTCCGGCACAGTTCCAATCCATCAATCCCAGGCATCGAAACATCCAGCAACAAAACCGAAATTTGTTCGTGATAAATCGTTGACAAGGCATCCACTGCATTGTCTGTTACTAGAACTCGAAATTCTTTGCTTAAAGCTTGTTTGACAAGTCCTTGCATCACAACGCTATCATCAACTGCCAAAATAGTTGGTACTTGACTGCTAATTGCACACATATGATTCTCCCGGTTTATTTATAGTTCTTGAAAATAGCAAACATAATTCCCGCCGTCAGTCGATTTTAGATTGAATAATTTTAGATTTCCTGGGCAGATGAATCTGGAAGCTTGAAATTTATCTCTAAAATTAGGATCTAAACTCTCATGAGTGTCGGGGGCTTGCATCCGTTTTTGGGTGGGTCATTTTTTGATAGTTGCCTCTGCCAAATAACTGCCAACCTTGTGAGAGCGTTAGTAAAAACCCCAACCCTGTTTAGAAGCCCTCAAACTCGAAAATAGGGATTGCCAGAGGGGGCGATCGGCGATTATAAGAGTTGCCAAATGTGCATCCGATCCCAGAAACCCTCGACGCTGGAGTTTGAACAACTATTGTTACAAAGTTTAACATTTGCGGAATCTTTTGTACTTGATTTTTGCACTGTAGTTGAGCTGCCTGCCGCACAGCCCGGTAAACCGCACTGGTATTGTGGCACAAACCAATTATTTTAATCTACCAGCAAGCCTGCTTACCCACGATTAGATAAGTCTGTTAAAATACACTTAAAGTTTTAATGAAATTCAATGTAAGCTATCCGCTATTTATTTGGGAACGGTGGTTCGTCCCAACTGAGGCAATACGGTTCACCCCGCCGGAGGTATTCAAAATCATAGTCAAGTCGAAGTATAATTTCTACAGTATTAGATTTGTGGTGCTCTAACTTCCATAACTCAAAAGTTTTCATCTCAGTCAAGAGGTAGGTCGGAGTTGGGCAGAAGCAGCCTCGGCGAAACTTGCGCCCACCTTACTCTCCCAGCACAAAATTCATAGCTCGTTTTTCCAGCGTCAGTATTGAGAATGGCGGTTGCCAGCAACTAGATGAGCAGTTATAGATGATGAAAGCACCCTTGTCTTTTGGTAAAACAGTCTTCGATCTCGATCGCATCGACTTGTATCAACTTTTGGGATCGGCTCCGGAGGCCTGCTTTGACGATTTGGTGGGCTTGGCTGCTCAAATGGCCAGAACTCCGATCGCTTTTTTGAGCTTGATTGATGCTAACGGCCACTGGTTGAAGTCGCTCTTGGGTATCGATCGAACTTTTGCCCACCGTTACCTAAATTTTTGCGATCGTGCCAGCGACCCAACTGCCGCAGATATCCCGATCGGCTCTAACTCTGTCTCTGAATTTGACCGCGTAAATTCCCTGCAAAAACCTGCGGTCGATCCTGCTGGAGCAGCCGCGCTACCTGCAAATTGCTGCCAGGAACCGCCCGCTGCCGTCATTGTCCCAGACGCTTCCACAGATGTGCGATTTATCGAGCATCCGCTCACTGTTTCCTTTCCCTTCGTGAAATTTTATGCTGGTATCCCAGTCGTTGCCTCAAACGGACAGATGCTGGGAGTGCTCTGTGTCATGGACTCGGTACCAAAAGACTTGACAAAAGAAACGATTGACGGTATGCAAACTTTGACGCGGCAAATTGCGAATTTGGTGGAGCTGCGCTGGCAATTAGTCAAAGCCCAGAAAGAGGCAGCAGAGTTAGAAAATATCACCTCCGACGAGCAGCAAATCTCGGAATTAGCTCGCTCAAACCAAGAGTTTTTGTGGGCAGTACAGACCCCAGAGAGCAGGACGAGAATATTTCTCACACAAAAGCTCGCGATGCTGGGGGAAACAGGCAAATCTCCTGATTTGACCGAAACTTCAGCGTGCATGGGGCGCAATACCAAACAAATCCCCGAAAGATCGCCCGCTTGCCAACCAACGGCAGACTGGCTACAGGAGCGATCGCGCTTGGGAACCCTGCAAGCAAAAATTGGTGCAGCCCTCGGAGAAGGCGGGACAATACCGGTCACGCTCCGCCGCTGCACGGAGGCAATGGTAGACGATATAGACGCCTCTGGGGCGAGTATCTGGACGTTTAACCCGCAGACAGAACGTCTAGAATTGCAGGCAACTTCAGGACTCAGCAGCCAAGAGTGGGAAACAGAAATAGAAGATTGGGTAGGAGCCAAAGCAGGAAAAATCCCCGCAGCTCCTGTGTTCCTGCTTTCGCTCCCGTCCCTTTGGGCGATGGCCTATCCGCTGATTGTGGAGGAGCGGCTGGTGGGAGTGATGGCTCTGTGCAGCACCCAAGCCCTAGCCGTCGGAGCTCTAGAAGTTCTGGGATGGATGGCTAACGCCCTCGCCGTAGCGATCGATCGCGTCAAGGCCCGAGAAGAATTGTTGAGCCGCCGCGAAGGCTTGCTATTTAGCCTCGCCAGCCAGATGCGAAATTCCCTCGACCTCGACAAAATTTTAGATACGGCTGTGAACGAGATTCGCAGCTTGTTGCAGGTTGACCAGTGTTACTTTTTGTGGTACTCAGTCTCGCGGCAGGGACAGCCTAGCTTTGCGATGACCCACGAGGCGGCAAATCCCGAACTCAACGATCGGCTCACAGAATATCCGATCGACCAAGTAACCCTGCTAGCCGATAAAATTTGCCACCGCCAAACCCTCAGGATCGGCGACGCTAAAACCGCACCCTGCATCGAACCCCCCACCCGAGATTTTTTGACTGGTGTCGGGATTGTTTCTAAGCTGCTGCTGCCGCTCAAAACTCGCTCGGGTCAAATGGGGGCGGTAGTTTGCAACCATTACAGCACCAGCCGTTCCTGGGCCGCGAGCGAAGTGGAATTGTTGCAAGCGGTGGTGGACCAACTGGCGATCGCGATCGACCAAGCCGAACTTTACGCCCAAACCCGAGCAGCCGCCTTAGCCGCTCAAACTCAAGCCCGCCAACTCACCGAAACTTTGCAGAGTTTGCAGCAGAAAGAAGCTCAACTCATCCAAAACGAAAAAATGTCCTCTCTCGGTCAAATGGTCGCCGGCGTTGCCCACGAAATCAACAATCCCGTTAATTTTATTTACGGCAACTTGACTTATTGCGAGCAGTACGTCAAAGATTTGCTGGATTTGCTGCGCTTGTATCAAAAGCACTACCCGGAGCCGGGGGAGGAAATTCTCGACAAAAGCGAAGAAATCGATATTGATTTTGTCGTGCCCGATTTGCTGAAAATTCTGTCTTCGATGGAGATGGGAGCCGAACGCATCAGGCAAATTGTCCTGTCTCTGCGAAACTTCGCGCGGCACGACGAAGCCGAGATGAAGCCAGTTGACATTCACGAAGGGATAGACAGTACGCTGCTGATTTTGCAGAGTCGTTTAAAGTCCAACGGCCTGATACCGGGAATTGAGATAATTAAAGACTACGGCGCTTTGCCTAAGGTAGAGTGCTATCCCGGACAGCTAAACCAAGTTTTTATGAATATTTTGGGGAATGCGATCGACTCTTTGGAACCTCAGCCCGCACCCAAGACGATCGCCATCTCGACGGCGGTGGTGCCCTGTGACTCCCAGCCAAGCGAGTCAGGAAAGTCGATCGGTCAACTTGCCGTGATTCGGATTCGCGACAACGGGCCGGGATTGGCCCAAAAAGCAAAATTGCGCTTGTTTGACCCTTTCTTTACCACTAAGCCAGTTGGTAAGGGTACCGGACTCGGCTTGTCTATCAGCTACCAAATTGTGGTGGAAAAACACGGCGGCAGTTTGAAATGTATCTCGGAACCAGGACAGGGAGCGGAGTTCAGGATCGAGATCCCCCTGTGCCGCCCCGTGGGCCTCAAGGAATAAACCCGCAGGCGATCGGTTGGAAAAATATTTTTTAAGTTTTATTGTCAAAATGCTTGACAGATTCCGGTGTTTGAATGTTAAGATGATGAAGGTTAAGACGTTGGGGCGTCGCCAAGTGGTAAGGCAGCTGGTTTTGGTCCAGCCATTCAGAGGTTCGAATCCTTTCGCCCCAGTTAAAGTATTTTTGGGATTGTTGATGAAAGAGGACTCTTCGTCCTGACTCATTGGTTTGTAGTCAGGACTTGAGTCCTTCTTCATCTGAGAACTAGAGTCCGAAGGAACGACCAAATTTTATTGTGGTTGTTCGATCGCCCGTGCGATCGCTGTCAACTGCCCGGGCCGCGAGCGTTGAGCCGATCGAACACGTATCGCGAAATCGCCGGAAAAGCTGTTTCGTCCTTGGCATAAGCCGAATGGTCGGCAAAAACGACTAAGATATAAATCGCGCGATCGTCTAAAGTTCTGACAAAAGCAGCTTCGGTACGGGAACGAGAAGTATAGCCAACTTTGGAACCAAAATAAATATTAGTTGGTAAAGATTCGCCGAGAAATCCCTGTATCGAGTTACTAGGGTCATTTTTCCAAGCCTTAGGCTCTAAATCTCTCGTCAGCAAGTAAGCCATTTTGCGGCTGGCGATACTCGAAACTGCTTGCCTTGTATATATTTCATACATTAATCTTCCGGCTTGGTCGGTAGTTACTTGATTGCGAATCGGCTGAGAAGGATTGCCCCGCAATTGCAAATCGCGACCGATTGGCTGTTCTTGCCTTAAATAGTATATGGGATAATTTTTGGTAGTTATACTAATGTTGTTGTAGCCTGCTGACTGGAAAAATGTGTTAATTTGATTGCGTTTTTTTAGCCATGTTTGCAATTCTTCTCCTGCAAGCTTTCCCCCGGATTCTGTAGCTGTGATTTTGTCTAAAATTCTGCTTGCCGCATCGTTGTTGGAGATGCGAATCATTTGTTCTAGATCGTTTTTAAACCGATATTCTCTTTCGGTAATTATGCCTTTTTCAATGGCTGAGTAAAAGGCAGTCATCCAAAATAACTTGGCAACGCTAGCGGGAAATCTCAGAGTTTGATTTTGATATCCGGCAAAGGTGTGGTTTTGGGAATTGCTGACATCAATTAAACTAATTGAGAGCGATTCTGCGGGCAATCCTTTGGTGGTGGCAATCTTGACAGCTTCATCAACAATCCCTTGTAATTCTTGAGAGTAAACAGGATTGGGAGGTGTTTTGATGTTGTAGCTGAATGTAGGATCGCTTTGAACATCGACTATATTTTCCGATGTTTGAATTGTCGGCGGCGAGAGGGCCTCTTGAGGCAATATCGCTGGCGGTTCTGGGGGGCGGCGAGTTCTGAAGGGCATGGCGATCAGCCAACAGAACGCGATCGCCCCGGCAATTAAACACAAAATGTTACGGTATTTGAGCCGAGAAAATTTCGTCCTGACTCGGCGACGAGATGGGACTGGGCCCTGGGTGTTTTGCCGTCGCGGGTGGACTGGGCGCTGTTGATTTTGCCGTCGGGGTTGAATTAGATTTTTTGCATAAATCTGCGATCGATCGCTCAAGTGCAGATACAAAGCAGATGAACGCAGGCGATCGCAGATAATTTTAAGAATTGAGAGCGACTTTTGCCAGATATCTATTGCACGTAGGGTCTGGATAGGGCGACGAGATGGGACCCGACGCTGGCTTTGGCGTCGGGGCTGAACAGGGCGTTGGGTTCCAATGGGGCGGCGTCGGCGGTCTACTTGCATTACAGTGTTGTGGTATCAAACTCGCACGATCAGTTTATAATAGGGCGGCGTCTAAATGACAAGGGTGTCGATCGAGTCCGCTGTTAGCAATTTTATCGGTCTGCTAGGGTGATTGAGACTTCTAAGTAATTGTAAAATTTTCAGGATAGCACTCAGTTGAAGCAAAGTCCTTTAAAACACATGAGAAATTTTTGGAGTCTGGCAGTTTTTGGATTGGCGGTGGCCAGCACGAATAATTATTTGATACCTCATGTTTGGGCTTTTCAGTCCCCGCCAGCCAGAGAAGTTACCTCCAGACAAACAGAAAGACGCGGCCCCGATGCAGCGACTCAGTTGACGGGAGAAAGCGAAAATCCCGAAGCAACAAAAAAACAAACAGTTTTCAGTTTGCCGAGTCTGTTTTGGGATTTCAACAATTTAACAGAAATTTCCTCTTCCCAATTGCTGGAGGTGCTGGCGGGACGACCGGACTCAAGTAGTACCGAGAGGATTACTGAGACAGAAATTGCTGCCATACCCGAAGACGTAGCACGTTTTGAAAAAGTTGTCCAGTATGCAAAACAACAAAATTTGCCCGATCGCCCGATCGGAGAAATCGTCCAGGCGATCGCCGATAATTTCCTAGGAAAACCCTACACCGAGGGTTTGCTGGACAAATCCGGCGAAGAAAAGTTAATCGTCACATTGAATCAATTTGATTGCGTTTTGTTTGTCGAGACAGTCGTGGCGATCGCCAGAGGCGTAGCAGTCAAAGATTACGAATATCAAAATTTTGTAAATCGCTTAGAATCACAGCGGTATTTAAACGGTAAACTCAACGGTTATTGCAGCAGATTGCACTATTTTTCGGAATGGATTAACGACAATCAAAAACGCGAAACTGTAGAAAACATCACCGTTCAATTGGGCGGAATCCCGATGAACAAACAACTAAACTTCATGAGCCAGCACCGCAGCAGTTACCCGCAAATGATCGAAGACGAAGCGACTTATCAGTGCATAGTCGGCGTCGAAGCAGAATTAGCCAAAACAACTGTTAATTACATCCCCACCGCTCAGATAAAAAGTATTTATTCCCAGTTAAAACCAGGGGATATTGTGGCGGTAGCCACGGATGTCAAAGGATTGGATGTCACCCACACGGGTTTGGTGTACAGGAATGCAGACGGGAATCTGGGTTTGATTCATGCCTCGCCGGCTGGGGCTGTGACAGTTGCTTACGACTTACACAGATATATTAGCAGAGTGGAAAGTGCGATCGGCATTGTAGTAGCCAGAGCGAAAACACCTAATTAAATTGGTTCGATCGTTCTGACTAAGAGTCCGAATTCATAAAGGACGCTCAGTCGGAACGATCCAACCCAATCGAGGTTTGACAAAGGGGCAAATTATCTAATTTTTTGTTTCAGCCAAACCACCAAAACCCACCCCAAAGTACATCCTAAAAAATAACCAATAAAATCCTCCCAAGAAAAACCGCTCCCGAGGAACAAACGCCCAAATAATGTAGCGCGAATCGCTTGCAAAAAAGCAGGCCGCCACAGTTGGCTAAATTCAACTATGCAGTTGAAAATGAAAACTCCCAATGCAGTTTTACTCGGATCGATTTGGGGAAATATGAAGCTAATTAGCAAAATCAAGAAAATTTGGTAAAGGAAATCTCCAAAATAATCGTTAAAAAACTCTCGTCCCGGGCCAGAATAGAATTCGCTGCTTAAACCGATGATTAAAACGGGGATGATGGTCAGCAGAAGTGCAACTCGATAGTTAAAAAAGGGATGTGCGCGATTGAAAAGTGATATTTTTTTCATTGAAAATCATTGGAAGCTTAGTTTCACTTGTCTCTAATTAGTATTGCTCAAAAAAGTGTTTTTTTAAATTTATAAATTTAGCGAGTAGGCGGCGAGCATAAATATTGCACTCCGCACGATATTGATTGCATATATTTTAAACAATTTCAGCCATTATTCAGCAATGCTAATTTAATACGAAGCTATCTAGAATAGGGCTTCAAGAATAAAATTGTCAGATGACAACGAACAAATTTGAACCCGGAGTGATTTTTTGAATAATTTGTTTCAAGCACTTTTGTAGTTTCCCGAGTAGCAAACCTCTAACTGTAACCACTCTTCGCTGCTGCGACAGCAGTGTTTGTCGGAACCATCCGAAACTAAAAATCGGCATCAAGTGCAGATTTTATCTAAAAGTTTTTGTGCTATTTGAATGTGGCGGTGGCTTGATTGTTGGGTGTGGCTGCGATTTCCGGCGCTACTGAATATAATTTTGTTGAGTTTTTAAGCAGGTTGTGGTTTCGGTATTTTCAGAATATTTTAGTTTAAATTAATCGGGTTTGTGTTCGGACAATACATAGATTTTTTGCACAAATCGGATGATTTTCCCCGCTCCGAGGTAGGGGAAGGACGGGGAAAATCATCTATGTGCCGATCGACTATTGGTCAATTATCCACGCGCGAATCAGTTCGTTTATTTGTTCTGGTACTTCGTCGTGGGGACAGTGACCGGCTTTGATAAAGTGTTCGGTTAACTGCGGATAGTGTTGGCGAAATTTGGCGCTTCTGTCTGTAGAATTCATCCACGGGTCGCCTTCTCCCCACAACATTAGCAGCGGACAGGTTAATTGACTCAGCAATACGTCGATTTTTTCGCCTTGGGGCGTCCGGAATACGGAGGCGAATACTTTGGGCGCACCGGGATCGCAGGATGGTTGGTAAATTTCTTCTACTAATTGGTCTGTGATGGCGCTTTGGTCGAGATAAACTTTTTCTAGGGTTTTCCGAATTGTCGATCGCTGGCGTACGTATTGGAACAGCATCCAACTTGCCCAATCTTGCTGAAATAAGGTTTTAGCTACAGCAGATATGGCTTTTTGCATCGGCGGGGCTTCGGGTGCGGGCTGCGGTTCGCTGAAGGGGCCGGCGCTGTTTATTAAGATCAGTCCGGCTGCTGATTCGGGGCACCCTGCTGCGACACACAAGGCGGCGTAGCCTCCGAGGGAGTTGCCGGCTAGTACGGCGGGCCGGCCGATGATGGTGGTGATGAAGTCGTGGAGTTGGTCGCGCCAGAGGTCGCCGCTGTATTGGATTTCGGGTTTTGCCGATCGCCCGAATCCGATTAGGTCGATCGCCCACACTTCAAAGTCTTTGCTCAGCCCGCTGATATTTTTGCGCCAGTGGTCTGTGGATGCTCCAAAACCGTGAATTAACAGCAGGGGAGGGCGTTCGGGATGCCGATCGCTCGACCGCACATAGTAAACTGAATGGCCCCGCCATTGCCAGTAGGTGCCTGGAATGGGGGCTGCGGTGATGGCTGGGGTGGTTTGCATAATGTAAAGAAATAAGTATTTACTTTAACTATTGTATCGCGACGTTCAGATTTATAAAGTTTTGACAACGAGCTGGGGTTCTCCCAGCAAGGGATACGTCAATTTGTCCGAGTTGCGCGAGGGCGGGCGAGATCCATGAGAGTAAATAAGTTTTGTAACAAATATTGATTTGGTAAAGGCCGCAGCAGTGGGATCTCGGTGTGCTATCGGTATATGGGAAATATATTGGGTATTGGCGGCAATACACCTAGGTATGATAAGTGCGATCTCGATCGGCAAGTAGGAATTGTGGGGCGATCGGCGAGCCTGATGGGGGGCGATCGGCGAGCCGGATGGGGGGAGGTCAAGGGATCGACTTTTTCATAGATATTTAGGAGAGTTTCAAGGTGGGGATCGTTTGCTAGTGAACTGTTGACGGCTGATGGATGCAGGGAACAGCTTGGCTGTGGTGGCAAAAGCCGACATCAAAAATCCGACTTCAGGTAGAAGTTCTAAGTAAAATTACTGGTAGTGGCCAGCTTCGGTTTCTGAGAATCTCAGAATATTTGGCGATCGGCTTTGCTTTTCTTAACGGCTTTGATACTCTAAGATAGAAGTAGAGCAGCGCAGCTCAATTAATTAGCATTTTGAATATTAGGGAGCCAACTATGCAGGGTGTGAATTTTATCCACCTGAGAGTTAGGGAGTTTTCTGAGTGATTGCTATTTCACCCCGTCCGGTCGTCGGACGCAATTGGATTACGATTAGCTTCGCTTCTACCCTATACCTTTGTCCTATTTTGGATCTGCTCCTAGCAGAGGTTCCGGCTCACTGGCAAGCGGAATTACGGTTGGGGCTTCAAGAAGCTTTGGTAAATGCCGCTAAGCATGGAAACAAGTTAGACCCCGGTAAAACTGTTGGAGTCCGTTTTTCGATCGTTCAAAACGAATATTGGTGGGTGATATCGGATGAAGGTTGTGGCTTTAAGGCCCCTTGCGGCTGTGACCTTTATCTCGATAATTGCGAGAGTGATGTTGCAGATAATTCTGCACTACCGGATGTTGAACAAGAATGTGGTAGGGGGGTGTTTATTCTTTACCAAATATTCGATCGGGTAGAGTGGAATTCTCAAGGTACAGAGTTACGACTGTGCAAAGAACTTCCTAGTCGCTACCGACTGCCTCGCTTGCGCTAAAACTGATATTTGGCAAGATTATTCACATAAGCTAGAAGTGCAAATTTTTTAGTTCCCGGGCTGAATCTGGGATTTAAAATTTTGATATTCTGGCTATTGATAGTTGATGATAATCCAAAATGTGAGTTTTGAGTCAGAAAAGTATAAATCTTTTTTAGCTCGCAATCGCGCTGCTCGATCGAGCGGCGCGATTGTCTAAGTTTTGAGCCACAGATCCAATATTTCACTCAAGACTCAAAATTATTTGCCGTGAGTCGGGCACGGAGGTGCAGAGATCGATCGATCTAACCATCCTGCTGCTTGATTTAAGCGCGGTAGGGCTTCTTCGGGCTGATTTTTGAGCAAAAAAACCAAAGCGGCCGCGGCTTGCTCTCCGGCGCGTGCGGAACGGTTGGTTTTCAGGCGGTGCCAATCTCTTTCGGAAATGGCGAGGCGGGCTGCTAGGGCTTGAGCCAGTTCTACTGTGCTGAGATCGTTGAGGTTGACAGTTTGGGTTGTTTGTGTAGTTTCAAGCATATTTGGCAATTATACGGATTTGGCTGCTGTTTCTGAATTGAAAAAATAATATACTGCACATAATAACAACTAAATAGTGAATCGGTTTTTTTAAAGTATTGTCAGGTTTGCAGATCGAAATGCCTCAACAGCCGTCAGAGTTAAATCGGGAAGAGTCAGAAAATGAGTTTGTACAGGCGATCGCATCTGTGGAGCGATCGCTCGCAGCAGTCAAAGAGCGTTACACTCAGATTCAGTGCGATCGCCAGCGCCAAGCCGAGCTCGGCAACCTGCGCGAAGATGTCCGCCAATCTGTGCGCCAAAATCCATTACCGCAACTCAAGAAAGAATTGCGAGAAATTGAGCAAGAATTGGAAACGATCGAGTTGAATCTCGAAAGCAGCCTGTTTTCTTGGGGAAGCATAAAACAACCTTTTTGGCAAGCAGTTCGCTTTGGGGGACTCGGCATTTTGCTGGGTTGGATGTTGAAATCCTATGTCGGTTGAATTATGTGATGATTTTTGATTTTTTTTAACCGCAGAGGGCGCAGAGGGCGCAGAGGAAGAGAAACAAGAGAATTGTGGTGCAAAATATTAAATAAACAGGAGTGGATATAATGACTAATCAACGAATTGCAGCAATTTTGCGCGGTGGGGAACCTGACGAAACTGTAACGGTTCAAGGCTGGGTGCGGACTAAACGCGAATTAAAAGAATTTGCCTTTGTCGAAGTCAACGACGGTTCGGCGATGGCTAACTTGCAAGTAGTGATCAATAATACGGATTTGCCAGACTTTGAAAAAATCATCAAACAAATCAATACAGGTGCATCTGTAGAAGTTTCAGGAGTGCTGGTAGCATCACCAGCGAAAGGACAGCGAATTGAGTTGAAAGCTTCACAAGTAAAAGTTTACGGCGAAGCAGACCCGCAAACTTATCCGTTGCAAAAAAAGCGCCATTCCTTAGAATTTTTGCGAACAATCGCGCATTTGCGGCCGCGCACTAACACCCACGGTGCAGTTTTTAGAGTCCGCAATGCTTGTTCGGCGGCGGTACACCAATTTTTTCAAGAACGCGGTTTTTTGTGGGTTCACACTCCGATTCTGGCTGCTAGCGACTGCGAAGGTGCGGGGGAAATGTTCGCCGTTACTAACTTCGATTTAAAGAATGTGCCCCGCACTGATTCGCAAGAAGTTGATTATGCGAAAGACTTTTTTGGAAAGCGCGCCTATTTAACAGTTAGCGGGCAGTTGGAAGCCGAAGTTATGGCGATGGCTTTCGGCAATGTTTACACTTTCGGCCCGACTTTTCGAGCGGAAAATTCCAATACTTCGCGGCATTTGGCTGAGTTTTGGATGATTGAACCGGAGATGGCTTTCTGCGATTTGCAGGGAGATATGGATTTAGCTGAAGCGTTTTTAAAGTACATTTTTAACTTTGTTTTAGAGCATTGTCCGGAGGATATGGAGTTTTTCAACGAGCGGATTGATAAAACTGTTTTGGCGAATGCTGAAAATATTATTAACAATCAGTTTGAGCGGATCACTTACACGGAGGCGATCGCACTTTTGGAAAAAGCCGACAAAAAATTTGATTTTCCCGTCAGTTGGGGCTTGGATTTGCAGTCGGAACACGAGCGCTATTTAGCTGAGGACTTGTTTAAAAAGCCGACCATTGTCAGCGATTATCCGGTCGGGATTAAAGCATTTTATATGCGTTTAAATGATGACGAGAAAACCGTCCGAGCCATGGATGTTTTGGCTCCGAATATTGGGGAAATTATCGGCGGTTCCCAGCGGGAAGAACGGCTGGATGTGTTGGAGCGGCGCATGGAAGCTCAGGGTATGAATAAGGAGGAATTGTGGTGGTATTTGGATTTGCGCCGCTACGGTACTGTCCCTCACGCTGGTTTTGGTTTGGGATTTGAACGGTTGGTGCAGTTTATGACAGGAATGGGAAATATTCGGGATGTGATTCCGTTTCCGAGAGCACCTTTGACTATTGATTTTTAGATAGGACGTACGGTTGAAACCGCGCCTACAAAAACAAAGTCCGCCTCCGCGGTGTAAAGATAATAACATAATCTTCACAGCGCGTTCTTTAACCCCTCGCTCGCTCGGGTTTGGTCTGTATAGACGCGGTTTCAACCGCGAGCGTCTTCTTTTCCCATCTCAAATCTAAAATCTCAAATGGTATAGGCTAATGGTACTTCAAATTTCGTCGAGTTCCAAAGCACCAACTGTCACCTGGGAAGCCCTACCAGCCGACTTTGTATTACCGGACGATCCCGTGGAAAATATTCAACAACCACCTCTTGCGGCTGCTCTCACCGATGCTCTGGGGGCCGCTGGACGCATTGGACTCGCCCTTATCGGTTCCAATTTTGGACTGGTAGCGACTATCAATCAGAAAACTGTAGTTAAAGCACCCGATTGGTTTTACGTGCCGCAAGTGCATCGAGTCGCAGAGGGTACGATTCGCCGCAGCTACACGCCGAATCTGGAGGGTGCGCCGATATCGGTGGTGATGGAGTTTTTGTCTAATGAAGATTACGGCGAATTGTCTGTGCGATCGACTCCTCCCTACGGTAAGCTCTACTTCTACGAGCAGATTTTGCAAGTTCCTACCTATGTTACCTACGACCCCTACGATCCCAACTTGGAAGTGCGGTATCTGCAAAATGGGAGTTATGTAACCCAGACTGCTGATGCTGACGGACGGGTGGGGATTCCAGAGTTGGATTTGCGGCTGGGGATTTGGCGGGGGGAACGTTTGGGACAAACTATGAATTGGCTGCGCTGGTGGGATGAAGCTGGAAATTTGCTGCTGTGGAGTTCGGAACAAGCAGAACAGGAATGTCAGCGGGCCGAACAGGAATGTCAGCGGGCCGAACAGGAACGCCAGCGGGCGGACGTATTGGCTGCAAAGTTGCGCGAGTTGGGTGTCGATCCCGATCGGCTGGGATGAAAGGCCAGGATGTTGTGGGCGTGATACTTTACTGTTTTTTCGGTGCTCGTCCTTGACGGTGACAACACTTTAAAATGCAATCCTTGCTCCTCATTTTGTGAAAACTAAAGCTGGTCTGAAAACAAAGGAATCCATACAATAGCCAGGAAAAATTGTAAATTCGACTTGACTCTCACCACACATCTGATGGAGTTTATGCTTGTTACGATCGAACTGGGTATTTTTTTCCTCTATCCATAATCTTCCAGGAGGAGTAGCCTTGCTAAGTAGCCGTAGGGTGGGTCGCGATCGCAGATTCACAAACAACAGCGACAATCTCAAAGATGGGCACCCTACCAAATACAGTTCACCGTAGGGTGTGGATACATCCAAAATCCACAAATAAAATCGACCGCACAATAGATCTCTTGCAAAAGTCGAAATGTATATGTAGGGGCGTAGCATTTGGGCG
>NZ_JAUBOJ010000017.1:0-17441 GCF_036700185.1 Microcoleus sp. BM001215392
ACTAATAACTAATAACTAATGACTAATGACTAATGACTAATGACTAATGACTAATGACCATCAATATATTCCTTTAAAATACTCCGAATTTGTTTGAGCTGAAATCCCTTAGCAAGTTGGCGCAGCCGATAGACAAACGGTACTAATTTTTGCTCAAAATTTTCGAGCTTAGCACTTTCCTCAAAAATTTCTTCAATGTCGCCCATAGCTGCGAGTTTCAAAAGTTTAGCTATCGAGTCAGCGGCGGCAGGTAACAGAGAAGAATAAGCAGGAAGATTAGATGCTGGTGACAAACTCTGAGTTGTCCGCTTTTTGCTATCGGAAGATTCCTCGTAAATCCATTCTAGTCCCAGATGCACGCGCAACTGTTCCAAAAAGTGATTTGCTTCGATCGGCTTGGGAACAAAATCATTGCACCCTGCCAGGATGCTCTCTTGCTGCGTAGCCTCAAAAACGCTAGCTGACAGAGCGATTAACACGACATCTTTTAATGCCGACAACTTCCGCAATCTCCTTGCAGTTTCTAAGCCATCCATTACAGGCATCCGCAAGTCCATTAAAATTACATCCGGTAGAAATTCTACTGCTTTGCAGAGGCATTCTTGACCGTTTTGAGCTTCAGCAATTTCAAATCCCAAACGTCCCAGCAGCCTGCACAACAAATCGCGATTTAGTGGATTGTCGTCTACGATTAGCACTTTCCGCTTGTTGCCCAAAAAACCGACAATCCAGCGTTTGTCCCGCAAAGCAGAAACCTCTAAGTACCGTTTTGCTGCGGGCAATTCTAAATCCACCCAGAAAGTGCTGCCTTTGCCCAAAGTGCTGTTAACGCGAATTTCGCTGCCCATCAGCTTGGCTAATTTTTGACTAATTGAGAGTCCCAGACCAGTCCCTTCAACAAATGTATTTCCTCCGACTTGATGGAAGGGCAAAAATATTTCTTCTAACTTTTTTTTATCTATCCCTATGCCACTATCCTCGACTTGAAAGCGGATTTTTAAAGTGTTTTTTGCCGTCAGCGTATTATGAGCAAATCGCAGATAATTATCTTTCATTTCAGAACTTAAAATTGAGAATTCATAATGTTCTCCTTGGCATCGACTCCAAGCCTCTGTGCCGACATAGCCGACTTTGAAACTGACTCCGCCGCTGTTAGTAAATTTAACGGCATTGCTGAGTAAATTTATCAAAATTTGGCGCAATCTTTTTTGATCTACACGGACGCAGCTAGGCAGGGGAGATACTTCTTCGTAATTAAAAGAAATTCCTTTTTGATCTGCCCGCATCTGAAAGAGATTGGCAATGTTTTTCGTAAAATTTAGAAAATTTAACTCTTGCGGGTAGAGTTCCATTTTTCTAGCTTCGATTTTGGAAAGGTCTAAAACATCGTCGATTAACATCAGCAGGTGTTCGCCGCACTGTTGAATGTTGCTGAGACTTTCTTGGTGTTCAGAGTTTAAGTCTTTGTCGATTTTAATGATTTGAGCGTAACCTAAAACGCCGTTTAAAGGTGTGCGCAGTTCGTGGCTCATGTTGGCGAGAAATTCGCTTTTGGCGCGGTTGGCGGTTTCTGCTGCTAATGCGGCTAATTGTAGGGCGGCTTCTGCTTGTTTGCGATCGGCAATTTCGGTTTGTGCTTGTTGAAACAACGTCGATTGCTGGATCGCGATCGCCAATTGGACGCACAATTGACGGAGGGATTCAATTTCTGAGGAATCCCAGGAACGGGGGCCGCTGCAATCGTGGGCGATTAGCAGTCCCCAGAGCTGATTTTCTACGGTGGGTTGGGAATGGGAAATGCTTTCTCGTGCTTTGAGAATCGGCACTACTAAGTTAGCTTTAACTTCAAATTGTTCGAGAAAATTAATGTGGCATTCGCTGAGTCCTTCAGCATAAATATCTTCTATAGCTCGAATACATCCTTGCTGGTAAATGTCCACAAATTCATCTCTAAAACAAGGATCGAAATTGTTAAAATTTCCCAGGGAAGTTCGATTTTTGGCGACGGATTCCACAACTACAAGGCCGCTCCAGTCGGGATTGAAGCGGTAAATAACTGTACGGTCTGTTTGCAAAAATTGCCGCACTTGTTCGACAGCAGCGGTGAGCACTTCTTCTAAATTGAGGGAGGAGCGAACGCGATCGAGCATGGCAACTACCAGGCGTTCTCGCCTTAATTGTTGCAGCAGCGCCATCTCGGCTTGTTTGCGATCGGTGATGTCGGTAATTACTCCTACTAACCCGATTAAATTGCCACTTTCATCTTTAATGCAGTCGGCACGAAATAAAGTTGTTACCAGTTCGTTGCTTTGAGTTTTGATTTTAAGTTCGCCTTGCCAAGATTTGCCTTTACGGATCGTTTTAAACATTTCTAACAGCACTTGAGTTTGCGGGTAAATCGCCGCTGCTCCGCCCGCTGTATTCAGTTCTTCTGCTGTGTAGCCGTACCGCTGAACAAACGCCTGATTGTGGTAGATCGATCGCCCTGTCAAGTCAGCAATGCCGATCGCGTCGCTGGTGCTTTCTACGGCTTGAGTCACCCGCAGTAAATCTAATTCTGCTTGTTTGCGATCGCTAATATCAGTAATACTGCCGATATAGCCTTTAATTTCCTGATTTTCTCCGATTTCGGCGACCGCCTGGCCGATGACCCAAATTACACGACTGTCTGGACGCAGAAAGCGGTATTCTGATTTAAAAGGAATTCGGTCAATAATTGCTCGATACCATTCATTTTTCACCCGCTCCGCATCATCGGGATGGATGGCATTCATCCAGCCTGTTTCCACTGCCAATTCTGAATTTAATCCGGTGATTTCGCTCCACCGCTGATTGACATAAAGACAATTACCAAACGCATCGCTGTGAAATATGCAAACCGGCGATGCTTCTGCCAAAATTTGATAGCGTCGCTGACTCAATTGCAGTGCAGATTCTGCTTGTTTTCTTTTGGTGATATCGCGGACTATCGAAATAATCTCACCGCCTGCAAGCATGGTCAGCGATAATTCTTGAGGGAACACAGTACCGTCGCGGCGCAGGCCAGTTGCTTCTATATTGCAGTACCCTTTTTCCTGGAGTAGCGGCATTACTTGTTGTTCAAAATATTGAATTTCTGCATCGCGATACAGCATTTTCCATTTGTTCCCATGCAGTTCGCTAGCGCTAGCAAAGCCATACATTTTCAGATAAGCCTCGTTTGAATAAATACATTCTTTAGCATCGTTAAAAATAGCTATGCCGTCATAAGCAGCGCCCATAGCGACTGCTTGCCGCTGAAGTTCCGACTCAGCTTGTTTGCGAGAAGTAATATCGCGTGCAACCGCGTAAATTAAACCTTCTTCGCTAAAGGGCGATGCCGTCCACAGCAACCATTTGTAAGAACCGTCTTTGCAGGTATAGCGATTTTCAAAGCAGAGGCTGGACGTACCCGTTATTAGTTTTCCAATTTCGGCTGCGGTGGCTTCTCGATCGTCTGGATGAACAAATTCGATTACAGGCCTTGCGAGCAGTTCGGCGCTGCTGTAGCCCAGGGCCGTTGACCAAGCAGGGTTTAATCGTTTAAAATAGCCGTCGAAACCAGCAATGCAAAGCAAGTCTAAGGAAATCGTAAAAAAGCGATCGCGCTCTGTTTGTGCCTGCTTCAACTCAGTGATATCCATCACTAAACCGTCCCAGATAATATCGCGTTCGCTCCCAGATTTACTCGGATGATTCAGCGTTTCCGGTCTCGACGAGCCTTGCAACCACTTAACTTTTCCCGATCGCAAAATCTGCCGCCACTGCTGCTGCCAAGGTTCCAGAGTAGTAGCAGAAAGTGCGATCGACGCTTCAAAATCTAAGCGATCGTCTGCATGAATTCCGGCGAAAAGCAGTTCCGCATTTTGCTCTATTGCTTCTGGCTCTAATTCGTAGAGTTGGCGGCTGCCAGAAGAGACGTAGGGGAAAGATATTTCTCCAGTTGCCGACCTTCGGAATTGATAAATTATTCCCGGCAAGTTGGCTACCAATTTTTGAAAGCGAGCTTCGCTTTGTTCCAGCGCTGTTTGCTGCCGTCTGTATTCGGTAATATCTCTAATTGTCCCTACTATTACTTTACTGCCATCCGCTCTTTGAAATCCGCTTTTCTTGGTAGAAATGATGTGTTCTTTGCCTGCCTGGTTTGTAAAAGTATCTTCAGTTTCTAAACATATCTCTTTTCTCAAGATTTCTTCATCTTTGACCCAAAAAACAGCAGCTTCTGATTGGGAAAAAAAGTCATAATCAGATTTGCCGATTAGTTCTGCTCGCGACTGACCGAGGAACTGACAAAAAGCATCATTTAATATCATCCAGCGGTGCCGATCGTCTTTAACAAAAATCGGGTCTGGAATCGCATTTATGGTGTGGTTTAAAAATTCTTCTGAGGCTTTGAGCTGCGCTTCATAGCGGTAGCGATCGCTCACATCTAACACTACTTCAATTATCCGGTCTATCGACCCATCCAGACCGCGGATACACCGCAGCGAAACTCGCGTGTAAACTATTTCGCCGTCTTTTTTGAACCACCTTTTATCTGATATGTAACCGTCAGTCTTACCTGATAAAATCTCAGACAATTTTGAAAGATTAGTATCAAAATCCTCTGGATAAGTCAACTCCAGCCAATGCTTTTGCACGAGTTCGTCGCGCTCGTAACCGAGCAAATCGCATAGCGCATCGTTAACTTCTATCCAATT
Source organism: Microcoleus sp. BM001215392 (assembly GCF_036700185.1). Taxonomy (NCBI): domain Bacteria; kingdom Bacillati; phylum Cyanobacteriota; class Cyanophyceae; order Oscillatoriales; family Microcoleaceae; genus Microcoleus; species Microcoleus sp. BM001215392. The sequence continues at coordinate 4,719 of NZ_JAUBOJ010000017.1, forward strand.
GCAGTTTTCAGGAATGCCGGGGTCAATAATTGGAGCGACGATGGCAATTCCGATCAGGGAATTTTCGACTACCGAGCGATATTTTTCTTCGCTTTTGCGTAAAGCATCTTGACTGTTCTGGCGTTCTATGGCGTAACGGAGCGATCGAATTAACAGTTCGCCGTCGATTTTTCTTTTAACTAAATAATCCTGTACGCCCACCGAAATCAACCGCAGGGCAAGCTCTTGATCGTTTTGGGCGGTCAAAACTACGATCGGCACATTTACCGCGTACTCTTGCACCCGAGCCACCGTCTCGATTCCCAGACTATCTGGCAGTGAAAGGTCTAATAAAATTATGTCAAAAGTTTCTAGATTCAATCGCTGCTGCGCTTCGCTGAGCCGCTCTACCTTCGTCACTAATATACGTTGTTCACCCCTAATTCCTGACAACAAATCTTCGATCAGCTCAGCTTCTTGAGGGTTGTCTTCTACTAACAAAACTTTAAAGCAGGTAGGAGGCAAAGCTAAGTTAAAAACTGCTTTCATAATAGTTATTAATCAATTTTTTCTGAAGCTAACTAGAATTTTATCTGAAATTTCAGAGGCAATTATTGAATTGCACAGACACATACGTCGGCGGTGAGACTGGGGTGCGAGCGAACGCTACAAAAGCTTTGTTTAAGAGTTATGATTATATCACAAACCGACTTTGCTGTCAACGTAAAACCTTTTTGGTTCTAACTGGCAATTTATACAAGTTTCAAAAAAGAATGCAAGAAAACACAAGCTCTCAACCCCAAGCGCTATCAGTCAGTATATTTTAGATTAAAAAATTGAAGAATCCGAGATTTACAGCAGAGATGAATTTCGGGGTTTGAACAGGATTATAAAATTGGGACGGGTTGCGCCTGCTGTCGGAAAGCAAGCATCCGTTGTTGGGCGAGTAATGCCCAACTCTTGAATTATTTAATTTAAAATTGCCAAGCCAATAGAAAATGGTATTAACTTCTACCTTGTAATTTCCCGATTATAGCTTGATGTATATAATTTTCTTCAGCCTACCCTGCCTTCAGCTTTCTATAGCGGTTCTCTCAAATATCGGGTATTCACCAATTAATTAAGAATTACAAAATCCTGCAATCCCCGAATCCCCAAATCCCCAAATTGCCCAATCCTCGAATCCTCAAATTCTCAAATTCTCAAATCTCAAATCTAAAAATCTCAAATCTCAACTTGTATCTCATCTATCTGAGTAAAGCTATAAGTGCCTGCATGATGTATCAATCAAGACAGAGTAAAATGAAAAGTTGAACCTTGACCAGGTTCCGATACGACCCAAATACTTCCACCGTGACGTTCCACAATCTTTTGACAAATTGCTAAACCAATGCCTGTCCCAGAATATTCTCTTTGAGTGTGCAAGCGCTGGAAAATTTGAAATATGCGTTCTTGATGCTGCAAAGCAATGCCAATGCCATTGTCAGACACAGAAAACAACCAGTTTTCTTCCTGTTTGCAAGCGATAATATGCACCGCAGGCGGTGCATCTTGGCGATATTTAATCGCATTACCGAGTAAATTTTGAAAGAGCTGTACGAGCTGAGAAATATCTCCCATTACCGGTGGTAGTTCGCCGTAGGTAACAACCGCTTGAGTGTCGCGGATTGCCCCTTGCAGGTTAGCAATTGCTTGCTGGACTGCGTGATTGCAATTTGTCAGTTGAAAAGGTTGCCGGCTGCGGCCAAGTCGCGAATATTCGAGCAAATCGTCAATTAAAGTTTGCATTCTGGTGCAGCCCTGAACGATATTGTGAATAAACTTAATAGCTTGGCTGTCCAGTTGGTCTTTGTAGCGTTTTTCTAAAAGTTGAGCGTAACTAGCAATGGTTGCTAAAGGCGCTTGCAAGTCGTGAGAAGCCACATAAGCAAATTGTTCTAATTCTGCATTGGAACGCGCCAATTCTTGGTTAGATTTTAAGAGAGCAGATTCGGCGCGCTGGCGATTCGATATCTCTTGTTGGAGGAGCAAATTTTGTTCTTGCAGGGCTTTTTCAACGGCGAGGCGGTTGCTAATTTCTTGTTGCAAAATTTGGTTTTTTTCATAAAGAGTTTTTTCAACAATCAAGCGGCTGGTAATTTCTTCTTGAAGCAGCACATTTTGTTCTTTTAGCTGCTTTTGTAACTTCTGGAGGGTGAGGTGACTTTCGATGCGGGCGAGAACTTCTTCAAACTGAAAGGGCTTGCTGATGTAGTCAACTGCTCCCACAGCAAAGGCATTTACTTTGTCAAATACTTCATCTTTAGCGCTGATAAAAATTACCGGAATTTCGCGAGTTTTAGGTTCCGATTTCAGGTGCTGGCAGACTTCGTAGCCGTTCATTTCCGGCATCATTATATCGAGCAATATCAAATCCGGCGGATTAGAATTGCAGGCTCTCAGAGCCATTTGCCCGTTAATCACGCAGCGGGGCGCGTACCCCCGATGAGTCAACATCGTAGATAGCAGGCGCAGGTTTTCTGGAGTATCATCTACTACTAAAATGTTTCCTAATGGCGTTTCTTCTGCTTGATTTTTCATTGATTATTTTCCTGTTTTAAGAACAGTTATAGTAAGTATTGCAAATGATGCAAGTAGATGCGATCTATGGAAAAATGAATTTGCGGAGATTTTCAGTAAGTAATTGATAACTTATGGACTGTTTTTTGAAGTTGCTATATTGTGCGCTAATCCCCGAAAATATTATTACAAAAAGTTGGGCGAATAAAAAATTTTAGGTAAAAACCTGTTCGCCCGCCGTTTTTTGGGGAATTGCTGTTATCTTTTATTAGCAAATCTTTAAACCTGCAACAGGAGAGTCAGAGCATTATTGTGCCAAGTCAAGCCTTTATCTAAAACCTTAAATCCAGCTACTTTGCACATAGATTCTAAAGCAGAAGCTGTAGGCAGCCACCACCACGGCCCAAAGTCGTTGATATCAAAAACTGCTTTCTGAAATAGTCCAAAAATTGGTGTGCCGTGGGTGTATTGCTGCCAGTAAGCTGTTAAGATAGCTCGTTCTGCTTCGCCCAAAGCGGGAATAAAGATTACCCCAGAAGCTGGAATTTGATAACGTCCCCGCTCGTTTTCTATAAGTTCTTGGGTAATAGCTGAAGTTAAGATTAAATACTCCCCAGTGATTTGACGCAAGCTAGTTAAAATTTGCAAAGGGTGGGGGTGATGGTACAAAACTCCTGCACAGTGGATGACACCGTAAGGCTCGCCAATTTCGGAAAGCTGAATCTGAGTTATATCGCGACTGATACAATTATAATTAGCAATATTTAAACTTGCCATGCGATCGCGAAAATCTTGCCAAAATTCTGCGGCGGCGGGTGTAACATCAATCATTGTTAGAGAAACGGCACCGTATTTGCTGGCTACAGATACTTTTTCGTTGACAGTTCCCCACAATCCGCCGACTTCTGCAAAGGTACGATTTTTAACGACTCGAGCAAGGTAGCGATCGCGAATATCCTCAGCCTCCAACTCTAATAATATACTGCGATCGCCCGATGAGTGCTTTTTCTCGACAATATCCGCTAATTTCCCGGATATTGCTGCATCTTCTGGCCGAATTTCTAAAGCCATCAAGTACAAAACAGTGGCTGCATCGAGCCGATCGTCCTCGGCAAACTTTTGACCGATTTCGCAGTAAAATTCAGGAGCGTGCAGCGGCTGCAATGCGTGGTGATAGTAGCTGGTGGCGGCGTCTAAACCTGCCGGAACTCTTTTGATCAGAGCATCGCTTAACTTGGTGTAAATGTTGGGCAGATCCGGCTGGATTTGTAACGCGCAAAGGTAAGCAGAAACAGCCTCGTTCCAGTCGTGCATCTGCGTCAAAGCATCGCCTAAATTGTAATAAGACCAACCCAGATTGGGGTTGAGTTCAATAGCACGGTGATAAGCGGTAGCTGCTGCTTTCCACTGCTGGGTTTTTAACAGCGTTTCTCCTAAATTGTGGTAAGTCCAAGAAAAATCAGGATTGAGTTCGATCGCCCGCTGGTAGGCGAAGGTTGCTGCCAACCAATTCTCGATTTTAACTAAAGTTAAAGCTAAATTATAGTGAGACCAAAAAAAATCGGAATTAATTGCGATCGCTCGCTGGTAAGCTGTGGCAGCTTCCGAAAATTTTTCTAGTTGAAAAAGCGCGTCTCCCAACTTATGAAAAGAGCCCGAAGAATTGGGATCTAAGTCAACGGCCCGCTGGTATGCTGCCGCAGCTTTCGACCATTGTTTTAGTTGACTGCAAGCTTCGCCGATGCTGTAGTAAGACCAAGAAAACTCAGGGTTAATTTCAACAGCAGTGCGGTAGACAATCACAGCTTCTTGCCATTGCTCTAACTTTAGCAGCACTGCGCCTAAATTTGAATAAGACCAAAAAGAATTTGGATTTAACTCAATACTTTCGCGGTAAGCTAACTCGGCTTCGTGCCAGAGTTCCTTTGCTTGCAAAACATTGCCTAATTTGTAATAAAACTCGGAGATATCCGGTTGAAGTTTAATAGCTTTGCGGTAGTTAATAATAGCTTCATCCCACTGTTTTAGCTCGCTAGATGCGGCAGCTACTTGGCAATAAGCTTCGCAAAAACTGGGATTTAAATAAATTGTGCGGTGGTAACAAACCAGGGCTTTTTCTGGCTTGTTTTGTGCCAACAATTTATTGCCAAAATCGAGATATTCTTCCGCTATTTCGCTCGGTTCCACCATCAGTGCTTGATACCAGCAATCTGTCGCTTCCTCGGCTTGACCGACTTCGGTAAATATGCGGCTCAAATTGCGGTAAAATCCTGCAAAGTCTGGTTGTAGGGAGATAGCTTTTTGGTAACAGGCGATCGCCTCTTGCCATTGTTGCAAACTAGCGCAGAGCGTGCCTAAGTTAGCGTAAGCTTCAGCAAAATCTGGTTTCTGGGCGATCGCAACTTTATACCAATAGCGCGCGTCTTCTAGCTTACCCTGAGCTTGCAGAGCCTTTCCCAAAGTTTTGCAAGTCTCGGCAGAATCCGGGTGGGATGCCAAAAAATCGCTACCTAGGGCGATCGCCTCATCCAATTTTCCTGTTGCCAAATAAATTTCTGCTTGTTGCTGTAAATCAACGGCTGCTGTTTCTGAATTCACTTTTGGCGTTCCTGTTTAGTAATAATTTTCAGTGTAACTTGAGAACAAAATTTGCCCGATCTCAGCATGGCCCTGAGACATCTCCCTAGCTGTAAATACCCGATCGCCTGCACTAGATTTGCGCGATCGGACTTTAAGTTAATTTAACATAATTTAAGCAAAAACCTATTTCGATTAAACTAAGATAGCAACCAGTTAAGTAAATCGACTTAATAAAATGCAAAATGCGGCTCGCACTCAAGCTTGCTGTGTATATCTTCTTCCTTCCTCTTCCCTCTTCCTTTTACTTAACAGCGAGGTAAATAATGTTAGCAGCCACTCACACACCGCAAGTCAGCGTAATTATACCAGCATACAACGGATCTCGCTACATTGTACAAGCCGTAGAAAGCGCTCTAGGGCAAACCTTTAGAGATTCGGAAATTATCGTAGTAGACGACGGTTCGACGGATCGGACACATCAAGTATTGCAGCCTTATCTTCACAAAATTCGCTACATATATCAAGAAAATCGAGGAGTCGCTGCCGCGCGCAACCGAGGAATTGAGGAAGCAAAAGGCGAATTCATTGCTTTTTTAGATCAAGACGACTTCTTTTTTCCAGATAAACTAGCAGCACAAATAGCGCTATTTCGCCAGCAACCATCCCTAGGAATTGTCAACAGCGGCTGGCGCATAGTCAACCAGCAAGGCGAGATAATTTCCAATATAAAACCTTGGGAATATTTCCCCAAATTAGACTTAGAAACTTGGATAGTACAAATGCCCGTACTTCCCAGCGCCATGATGTTTTCGCGCCAGTGGATAGAAATTGCAGGCGGATTTAATTCAGAGTTTGATTCAGTAGATGATTCAGATTTAATGTTACGTTTGGCAGTATTGGGTTGCGAAGCAGCTTGGCTGCGTCAAATCACAGTATCCTACCGCCAGCACGACCAAAATGTATCCATAAAAAAAGCCCTGAAACAAGCAAATCTTTTTATAACCTTAAAACAGCAATTTTTTGCTAAACCAGATTTGCCGCAGCACATCCGCGAATTAGAAAATCGAGCTTTCTACGAAGCATTGACTTGGATGGCGTGGCAATTGTATTATAGTAGCTATCCAGTAGAGGCGGTTGAATTCTATCAAAAATCTCTCTATTACAGTCCTTATTCTGCCATAAAAACAGTCACCGATTGGCTCAAACGTCTGACTGCTATTGCTCAAACTTACGGAGTCACAATCGACTTTGAATCATTACGAAACTTATCACAATGGAAAAAAATAATGACTAGCATACTTCCTTCAAAAACACCGCGAGTCAGCGTCATTATCCCCGCGTACAACTGCGAGCGTTACATTAGCACAGCCGTGGATAGCGTTGTCAATCAAACTTACCAAAACTGGGAAATTATTGTCGTAGACGACGGGTCAACAGACAATACAAAGCGAGTTTTAGAGCCTTACCGCGATGTAATTCAGTACGTCTATCAAGAAAATCAAGGAGCAGCAATAGCTCGAAATCGCGCTTGCGAACTGGCTAAAGGGGAATTTTTAGCTTTTCTAGATGCCGACGACTTTTTCCTGCCCGAAAAACTCGCCAAACAAATTGCTTGTTTTGAAGCTAATCCCTCTTTAGGAATGGTACAAAACGGCTGGTTGATGGTGGATGAAACAGGAAAAGATATCTGTGCATCGCTGCCTTGGGAAGCCGCGCCCAAGTTAGATTTAGAAACCTTCGTAGTATACAAAAATGTGCGTCCCAGCGCGATGATGCTGCGGCGCGAGTGGTGGGAACGTGTTGGCGGTTTTGACCCCCGCTTTCCGCCAACCGAAGATTTAGATTTTGCTTTGCGTTTAGCTTTAAAAGGCTGCCAATGTACTTGGTTGAAAGAGATTTTAACCTGCTACCGCCAACACGATCGAAATCTGATGTCTGGCGGAGCGAAAGTGATGACAAGTATGGAAATCGTGATGGAGAATTTCTTCGCCCGACACGATTTACCCGATCGCATACGGCGACTAAAAAAGGCTGAACGCTACAAATGTTTAGTGTGGATAGCGTGGCGGATGTACCGCGACGGATATTTAGCAGAAATGGTCGAGTGCTTGCAAAAATCTCTGTACTATACGCCTTTTACTGGCACAGAAACAGTGTTTAAATGGTTAGAAAACTTTAGAGTTGCTTCGGAAGAATACGGCAGCAACTTTGATGTTTATGCCTTAACAAATTTAAAAGAATGGCAAGACATGGTGGTAGAAGCTGCCAACAATACCTATCAATTTAAATCAGCGCCTAGTTCAATTAGCCGTAAGCTTGCAGGACACGTACTCCTGTACGCAGAAGACCACGGAATCGGTGGTTTGGCTCAGTTCAACCACTCGCTGCTGTGCAAATTAGCAGCCGACGGCTACCGAGTTACTAGCGTGCAAAGTAGAACTTCTAATCCTTTAATTGCTGAACAGCAGCAGCTAGGTATAGAGCATATTTGGCTGGAGTTCGATACAATGAAAGAGTTTTTGCGAATAGCCTATAATTGTACGGATGCTCAAACAATTTACGCGCAAGCTAAACCTGATTTAATTATATTTAGCGATGGCTGGCCGCTGGCAAATTTTGCAGCAAAACAAGTTGCTATCAAACAAAACATACCTTATGTTATTACTCTCGGTTATATCGATCGCACTTATCAAACTTTCAACCGCGGCGATCAGATTCCCTACTTCGATGCAGTGTCCTACCAGTACGATTTAGCTAAGGCCGCAATCGCTGTTTCCCACGAGAACTTAAACTTGTTCAAGACTTTGTTTAAAACACCACTGGAACGGGGAAAAGTCATTTATTACGGCAGGCCAGACAGTTATTTTGAGCCGCCCAATCTCTCAAACCGCCAGCGGCTGCGGCAAGAACAAGGCATCCCCGAAGAAGCTGTGGTTTGTTTCACGGCGGCGAGACTGACTCCAATTAAAGGATATCAGTATCAATTGCAGGCGATCGCCCAACTGAAAAATAGTTCCATTTGGCCGCAGCTATACTTCGTTTGGGCCGGCCCGGGTGCTACCACTCACGATAATATGGAACCGGAATTGAGAACAACCGTGAGTCAATTGGGAGTCACCGAACAAGTTAAATTCTTGGGCCAGCGGTGGGATATTGCCGATTGGTTGGACGCCAGCGACATCTTTATTTTATGTTCCGAAGCAGAAGGAATGCCGCTAGCAATAATGGAAGCAATGGCGAAAGAATTGCCCGTAATTGCTACAGCAGTCAGCGGCATTCCCGAGGAGTTGGGAGACACAGGAAAGTTAATCGCAGATCCAAAAATAAACCCTCAACAAACAGCACGGGAGTTAGCAGAAACTGTAGAAATGTGGGTGAAAAATCCAGAATTGAGGAGGCTTTCAGGACAAGCTTGCAAACAGCGGGCGGCAGAAATGTTCAAGGAAGAACGGATGCTTGTGGAATATGCAGAAGTCATCGCACAAGTGTTATCTGCTACCAGCAATCGAGAGCAATTTGCCATCGCCCCAAAAGTCAAAAAACAGATCGATCGAGTTGACAGTATGCTCTACTACTACTATCTAGTATGGCAGGCATGGCAAGCGTTCGATCGCGGAGATGAATCTGGAATGGTGGATAAGTTGCAGTTATCTTGGAAATGCACGCCGCTGTTTACAACGGAAACTATTTTGAGCTGGATCACAAATTTTGTGATGCTATCTTCAGAAAAGGGCGTTAAACTTGATACTTACTCGCTAACTCATTCAAAAGCGTGGCAAGAATTGATAGAATCAATCCAGGGTTTGGAAGTTGCCTTTTCGGGTCGTTAAAATCGGTACAATTCCATTTCTGAACAACTGGTTTTAGTCAAAAATTTAGTTTTTACGAGCTCAAGTAAGGTGCGCATTGCGCACCCTACAAACCAGCAGTTTGCGAGCGATTCCTATTTCTCAATTAGCCCGAAAATACAATATGCAATTCACCTTCAATTTCAAACATATTAATAAGTTACTGCCAATTTGCTTAGCTGTGCTAACTGTGCTGTTAATTGCCTATTTTGGGCAGCAAAGAGCGATCGCCCAAATGCGATCGAACGTCACAGTCGATTTTGGACAGCCAGCCACCGCTATCACATCCATGAGCGGCATCTTGCACGGAATTGACCCCAGCAAGCCCCCAGATAGCTCGATCAAACCCTTGCAGCCCAAGTTGTGGCGCGCCGGAAGACTCGATATTTACGATCGAGTAATCGCCAGCGGAGCCGAATTTCAACTATTAGTTAGCGACTTGTGGGGCTACGGGAGTAACCCCAAAGGCTGGCCCTACCAAAATTACCCCGCGTGGGAAGCATTTATTCGACAATTAGCCCAGCAAAATAAAGGCAAAAAAATTATTTGGGATATCTGGAACGAACCAGATTTAGCAAATCCATTTTGGAAGGGAAGCAGAGAACAATTCTTTGAAACTTACAAAAGGGCTTACAAAATATTGCGGCAAGAATTGGGCCCATCAGCGATGATTGGCGGGCCGAGCATCAGCACTTACAACAAAGAATATCTGGCCGCTTTTTTGGATTACTGCAAAGCGAACAAACTGGAAGTAAATTTCCTAGCTTGGCACGAGCTCAACGACACAATAATTTTATTTGTTGATGACCACGTAATCGATGCTAAACGCAATTTTCAACAAAGTCCTTTTTACAAGGAACTGAAATTGCAAAAGATTTATGTCAACGAAATTGTCGGAGAATTAGCTCAGTATCAGCCGGGAGAAATTTTAGGTTATTTGTATAACTTAGAGTATGCAAAAGCTGACGGTGCTTGCAGAGCTTGTTGGGATACAACAGTAGGTAAAAAAGTTAGTAATTGCTTCAACAATACGCTGACTGGAATGGTTACGCCTAATACTTTTGAGCCGAGGGCTGCTTGGTGGACTTACAAAACTTATGCTGACGGAGTGAATTCGCGGGTGCTGAGTCGATCGGATAACGATCGCCTTGCAGCCTTAGCCAGCAAGTCAAATCCTGAAGGTAAAGCACAGGTGCTACTGGGTTATTTCGATCGCAATTATTCGTCAGCAACCAGCGTTACTTTAAATCTGGTAAATTTGCAGCAGCTAGGCATTCAAAGCGGTCAAAAAGTTAGTCTCAAATTAGAGAAGATTCCTAACAATCTCGAAGGCGCTGTAAAAAAGCTGGTTGCGGTTAAGGAAGAAAGTGTTTCGGTTGCTGGCAATAACTTGACTTATGTTGTTCCTAACGTCAATGTACATGAAGGTTATTTGTTGACTATTAGCAAGTAAAAGTAAAAGTCGGCGGTTGGAAACCGATCCTACACAAACTTTCGTCCGCCGGACGCCGACGAAGAAATATGGGATTTGAGAGAAATGTGCGATCTAATTTGAAATCCGAGGCGGTTATAAACCCGGCGGTTGGAAACCGATCCTACACAAACTTTCGTCCGCGCAACGCGAGACTAAAGAGTAGGCAGTATCTACAAAAAAATCAGGCTTAAATACTCGTCTATCTCGCTTGTCCGCGGAGGCGGACATTGTTTGTGTAGTAGCGGTTTCCAACCGCCGAATCATCTGCGATCGGTCAAAGATTGTTGCACGGATTCTAGCCATTCTCTGACGGTTTTATTTTCCGATTGTGGGTCATAGTAACAGCCTAATTCATCAAGGATGAATGTTTCTAAATCTAATTCGGAAATCGGCATTTCTAGCAATTTGCTAAGTTCTTGCGATGCAGCTTCAACACTTGCGGGCGGTTCGCTGTTGCAGTAGTTGTTGACTATATCGCTGGGAGTGTCAGCTTCTAGCGGCCAATCTTGGTGAAAGTAGCAGCTAAAAAATTGGGTTAAATGAGGAAATTGATTAATCATTCAGGATAAGCGGTGAGAATAAAGTATCCGGGAGGTAATTTGGTGCTGCGCTGGAGGACAATTTTAAGGCGAGATCCTGAAGTTGCTTTGGATGCGCGACGGCGCAGAGTAATGCCAATTATTCTGTTAGCATTGTAGTCGATCGCATAACGATTGCCTCTTTTTTTCACCCAGGAGTCGATCGGACTTTCATTTTTGTACATAGCTTCCGCAATCGCCGCTTCAGCAACAAAACGGTCGCTAAAGGAAGATGCAGCAGAAATTCTCTTGTCATTTGCGAGTCGCTGTGCTAATTCTGCTTCGGTTTTGCCAACGTGTCTCTCTAAAGTGTGTCCTCCTGCGGCTTCGTGAAAGTCCAATCCGCCGCCCGGTATGCTAGGCACAAAGGCTGTGGTGTTTTGTGTTATGGTTGAGATATCCCTGGCAACAACCGCCGCGCCAACACCTGGTATTGCCGATTGGAATAAGACAATCATTGAGGCGATCGCGCACAGGATAGCTAAAAACTTTTTTAGGCGATCGAGTTTAATTTTCATTGCTATTTCGGATCTTCAGTATAGTTGTCTACTGTTTTTATTTGCTTCCTACTTTAGCATTAGTTAGTTACAAATTGCGCGCAGCATTTAATTGCACGGTGCACAGCCTGCACGCTATTTTTATTTATAATATATTTTTTTGTGATTTACAAAGCTTCACTAAATATGAAAATTTGTTAATAATTCTTTGAGAAAATCACAGATGATTGATGATAGATTAATTGATAAGTTTTCCAAAGGTGAAAAAATGCAAGTAGTCATCCTGGCTGGCGGTCTTGGTACTCGTCTCAGAGAAGAAACAGAATTTCGCCCCAAGCCTTTAGTTGATGTCGGCGGGCGCCCGATTATTTGGCACATCATGAAAACCTATGCCCACTACGGCTTCCAAAACTTCATTGTGTGCTTGGGCTATCGCGGGAACATGATTAAAGAATATTTCCTGAATTATGAAGCCATGAACAATGACTTTACGATCTGTCTGGGACGGAAAAATAGCATCACCTATCAGCAGGAACATCGCGAACAAGATTTTCATGTAACGCTGGCTGACACTGGCGCAGAAAGCTTGACGGGAGGGCGGGTAAAACGAATCGAAAAATATATCGATAACGAGAATTTTATGGTGACATACGGCGATGGAGTTGCTGATGTCGATATTCAGAAATTGCTGGAGTTTCACAAGTCTCACGGTAAGCTAGCAACTGTTACGACATTTCGCCCGATTTCGCGTTTTGGAATTTTGGATGTAGATAGTGAAGGTCAAGTACGAGAATTTGCAGAAAAACCTCAAATAGACGGCTGGATTAGTGTTGGATATATTATATTTAACCGCCGGATATTTGAGTATTTGGGTGGGGATGATTGTGTTTTAGAACAGGAGCCTATGCAGCGTTTGGCGGCAGATGGACAGTTGATGGCTTACCGCCATGAAGGCTTCTTTTTTGCGATGGATACTTATCGGGAATACAAGTATTTAAACGAGCTTTGGGATGAAGGCAAGGCTCCTTGGAAAGTTTGGGAATAAGATTAAGATAGCGGTTGAAACCAGGAAGACGGCGGTTGAAATCAGGAAAACGGCGGTTTCAACCGCCGAGTCTGAAGATTCAACCCACGGAGGTGGGTTTTGTTTGTGTAGACGCGGTTTCAACCGCCGAGTCTGAAGATTCAACCCACGGAGGTGGGTTTTG
>NZ_JAUBOJ010000017.1:17541-40766 GCF_036700185.1 Microcoleus sp. BM001215392
GAAGATTCAACCCACGGAGGTGGGTTTTGTTTCTATAGACGCGGTTTCAACCGCCCAATCTTCTATAAAATCAGCATAAAAAATGAATTTTCAAGCTATTCTTGACAGCGCGGAAATTTACCTGAAAGAGTGCGTTTCACCCCGCGCGGAAATTATCGACAGCGACTCGGAATCACTGAAAACAGCACTTGTCGGATTGGAAAATCGATCGCTCTTAGCGTTGCGAGTTCCCCAAAACTGGGGCGGCGCCGACATTCCACCGGAGTTTTATCACCAATATCAGGAATTGACGGCGCGATATTCCGGTGCTTTATCTTTCCTGCAAACTCAGCACCACAGCGCAACTGCGATGCTTGCTAGCAGCGACAATGAAATGCTAAAAACCAGATACCTGCGGGCGATCGCCCAAAAAGAGTTACGCTTGGGTGTTGGGTTTTCGCATTTAAGGCGATCGGGCAATCCGGCTGTCACCGCAACTCCCGCAAAAGATGGCTATTTACTGTCGGGAAATGTTCCTTGGATTACAGGTTTTGGCTTGTTTCAAAAGTTTATTGTGGCTGCGGTACTTCCCGACAATCAGGCTGTTTTTGGTTTGCTGCCTTTTGCTAATATTGAATGCAAATATGGTCAAATAGCTTGCAGCGAAATCATGCAGTTAATCGCCATGAATTCAACTAATACTGTGACAGCAACTCTCGACAATTGGTGGTTGGAGGAATCGGAAATAATTGCGGTTAAACCTGTCGGGTGGATTGACGAAAACGATAGCAAAAATATCCTCAATTTTGTTCCGGCTACTTTCGGCTGTATTCGAGGGGGATTGGATGTAATTGTAGCGGCGGCGACTGTTAAAGATTCACCTTTGATAGCGGCGGCTTACCAAAAATTGCAGCAGAAGCTCGATCGGCTCAAACAACATTTCCTACAATCTCAACATAGCTCAAAAGCAGAACAATTAGCGCTCCGAGCCGAAGCTGTTGATTTAGCCGTGCGCTGCGGGCACGCTGCGGTGGTGGTTTCTAGCGGTGCGGCTAACGGTACGCTGCACCCGGCCGGGAGAGTTTATCGAGAGGCTTTGGTGTATACTGTTTCCGGGCAAACCAAGGATGTGATGGCTGCGGAACTCGATCGCATTGTCGATCGATTTGAGATTTGAGATTTGAGATTGCTCGGATTGTAGATTGTAGGGTGTGTCAGCTAGAAGGATTTGCGATTTGAGCGATCGGCTAATGGCTGACGCACCGTACCATTAAAATAACCTGAGTTTTTGTGCCGATGACCAACAACTTCAAATCAAACAATTTAAAAACGATCGCCTACCGCGACATTATAGACTTAAGCCATGCAATTCATCCCAAAATTCCCGTCTGGGCGGGAGATCCGCAGACAGAATTTGAAACCGTATCTCAAATAGAAAAAAACGGCTATTTCCTGCGAAAATTCTCAATGGGAGAACACAGCGGCACTCACATCAACGCACCCAACAGCTTCGATCCAGCCGGCGCGAGTGTTGACTTTTATGCGCCGCAGTCGCTAGTTTCTCCCGCAATTGCGATCGACATTCGCGAGCAAAGTCTTGCCAATCCCGACTACAGTTTAACTATAGATGATATATTGATTTGGGAACGGCGACACAAATTTATAGCACCGGGAAATATAGTTTTATTGTATACTGGCTGGGAAACAAAATGGGATAATGAGCGAGATTTTTTCAATTGCGACGTGGGCGGGATTTGCCACTTTCCCGGATTTGGCAAAGCAGCAACTCAATTTTTGCTAGAAGAGCGCTCAATTGCCGGAATTGGTACCGACACTCACGGAGTAGATCCGGGACAAGATGAAAGTTTTGCAGTTAACAAACTAATATTGCAACAGCAGCGAATCGTGCTGGAAAATCTGGCAAATCTCCATTTATTACCTGCGGCTGACTTCACTTTGGCGATCGGCATATTGCGCCTTTTGGGAGGTTCCGGCTCGCCCGTGTCTGTGTTAGCTTTTGTAACTTAAGCTGTGGCACATTTCAATTGGATATGGCGCGAGTCCGAAGCATCGCCCAAATCATGGTTTGATTATTTGTTGACAGAAAATGTCAGTGCCAAGCTCGCTTAGTGCGGTAAAATTAGATTGAGATAAGTCGAGCCAAAATAATCAGATTAATGACACAACTGCCCAAGGAACTCAACGAGGCGATCGCCCAATCCCGCATTGCAACCGCCGCCGCCCTCTCGGATGGCAAAAATCTGCTGCAAGTAGAATTAATATTTCCCGAAATTGCACTGCAAGCACAGTCCATTACCCAACAATTTATCCCAGAATTTGAGGAAAAATTTTCGGGTCTCAAAGTCTTTTTTCCCGATACCGGTGCGGCCGCCCTCGCCCGCCGCGACTGGGGAGAAACACCGTTTAAAGTGACTGATTTGGGCAGCAGCCGCACTGCTGTTGAAGATAAAATAGCACCGGAAGATGAAATGTTTTTGCTGATCAATCCCGCCGCCGTAGAAGTGGCGCAAGTTGAAAAACTTTACATAGCTGCGGCGGGTCGCCCCGTAATCCTGCTCAACCCGCGCCTCGAAGATGTTGCAACAATAGGTATAGGTTATGCAGGCCGTCAATTGCGCGATCGATTCCTCAGCAAAATCGAATCCTCGTACTACATCAGACCCCTAGAAAGTGCTGCTTTATTCCGCTGCTACCCGCAACCGTGGCAAGTATGGCTGGAAACAAACGACGAATACGAATTAATTTCGGAAACCTCCCAAAAACCCGTAGGAGACGATTTAGAGCGGATTTTAGCTAAAGCTATGGGAACCGCAGATCCAAACTCCACTGCACCTGCAAAACCGTTAAAAAAGAAAGGTTTTTTGGCAGAACTCCAGACTTTTCTGAAAGCTTTGACTCAGTGACAGCAGTTAACGCTCGATCGCATTGTAGGCTGCATCAGTAACAGCAGTTGCAGAATCACAATTAACAGCTTGCCAGTGTTGCTATCGGTAGCTGAGCAAATAGATATTGGCGAGCTTTACTGAATCTCGGTCTCAAGCAGTATAATGGGTGACACCCCTCCTATGCAAAAGAAGGGAGAAAATAGCAGGAAAATCATATGCTCTCAGCTAGTAATTAAGGTTTTGAGCCAGGGAAGCGGATAAATACAGTGGATCACCGGCGCATTGTTATCGGGGACGTACACGGACATTACGACGGGTTAATGCTTTTGCTAGAGGCACTAGCCCCAGGCTCGGACGATCGCGTCTATTTTTTGGGAGATTTAATCGATCGCGGGCCGAAAAGCGCTCAGGTATTAGATTTTGTACAGCACAGCCCCTACCAAACTCTGCTGGGAAACCACGAACAACTGATGTTAGATGCTTTATCTGCTGGGTTGCAGGTGGATATGCGGGCGTGGCAATCTTGGCTTTACAGCGGCGGCGATGCGACTGTCGCCAGCTACAAAGATACAGGGATGATGCCGTACAAACACTTAGAGTGGTTGCGATCGCTCCCTACGTACTTAGACTTAGGCGATATCTGGCTGGTGCACGCGGGGGTAGATCCGAGTATGCCAATTAAGGAACAGTCGATCGAACAATTGTGCTGGATTCGCAAAGAATTTCACACAATACCAAAACCGTATTTTCCCAATAAATTAATTATCACCGGTCACACGATCACGTTTACGTTTGAGGGCGTCAGGCCTGGTGAATTAGTCAGGGGTCAAGGCTGGTTGGATATTGACACGGGTGCTTATCATCCCAAAAGCGGCTGGCTGACTGGATTTGACCTCAGCTACCGTAGAGTTTATCAGGTAAATGTGTTTAACAATCAAGTCCGAATTTTGCCGTTTGACGAAGTTGTCAGACAGGTTAAGCCACAGATTCCACTTCCAAAAGCTCAGATGAGTCCTATTGTTCAGCAGCAGGGTTAAATCAAGAAGAAGTTGTAGGGTGCGTCAGCTTGAGTTCGATCTAAATTCAACCAGTTATAACGCACCCTAACAACTAACTGTCCGATCTACGATCGCAACAGCCGGCGCATTTCCAGCTTGTAGTCGGCATTATTCAAACCTTCACCGCTAGCCAAATCCGGATCGATAGCCTGGGAAATCGCAGCAATTCGATCGCTAGTAGCCGGGTGAGTGCTCAAAATATTCGGGGGAGAAGGCTGATTCAGCAACTTTTTCATAAAATCGACCATCCCAGATTGAGCGTAGCCCGATCGCCCCATAGTTTGTAAACCCAACTGATCCGCCTCATACTCAGCTTGGCGGCTGTGGGGGCGACGCAAAGCCAACTCCACCCCAATCTGTACCGCCCGAGAACCATTGAGTCCAGCCGCCGAAGCTACACCAGAGGCGATCGCCATTTGACGCATTTGTTTAATCGAGTGGCGGGCGCCAATATGCCCAATTTCGTGGGCGATGACGCTTGCTAATTCGGCTTCATTATCCGCCGCCGCCATCAAACCCTTATTCACATAAACAAAACCGCCCATCGTCGCAAAAGCATTAATATTGTCGTCGTCAATCACCTGAAAAGTATAAGGAATATCCGGGCGATCGCTTTCTTGGGCCAGGCGCTGACCGATGCGGTTGATATATGCTGTAGTGGCGCGATTGCGGTCAAGCTTAAACTCGCTTTTCGTCAACTGTTGATTAATTTGTTGGCCAACCGTCACCTCTTGGCGATCGGACATATTCGACAATTGAATAACTTGAATCCCCCGAAAAATCAGTTCCGGCAAAGAAAATGCTTGAATCGGTTCCGGCGAAACCACCCAGATACCCGCAGCCACAATCACCGACAGAAACAGATAAATCCCGCGGCCGCAAGTATGCCGACAAGTCAACCAAAAACTTTTTAACATGATTGATAAGTGCCACAAGTTAGATAAATTTTTAGGAAAAACTCAAAAACTCACCACATCGGCAGACGAAATATAACGCTGCTTAGTTGCTATTTTAACTTGTTGCCAAATTTTAACCACCCTCCCCATCTTTACCCGCTCGCGGAGCCGAAGGGCCACTCTCCAAGTCCTGCGGATTTTGGGCGATCGTTGTGGTAATATCTTTTGGCTTGTACAGATACTCCTGTCGCTGTCCGTTTATAGGCGATTTATGAAAATTTTGGATTCTCAAGGCCGACTCTTCGGCAAACTCAGCATTTTAGACGTAGGTGCTGCGATGATTGTGCTGCTAGTTGCCGTCGGCATCTTCTTCTTTCCCGGCACATCTGGCGGTTCCGTGGCCCAAGTTGGCGCTAGTGTCAAACCTGTAGAAATCGATGCAATTGCGATCGGACTCAAAGGCACAAACGTTCAATCATTATTCAAACCAGGCGATAAAATCAACGTAATTATCCGCAATCAACCCTCCGGTCAGATTACGATCAAATCCGTCAAAACCCTAACCAGAACCCTAGCAGTTCCCCAACCCAACGGCTCTCTCAAAGCTCTTCCCGATCCCAGAGAAGAAGAATCTTTCAGCAGAAACATGATGTTTACCCTTGAGGGAAAAGGTCAACTTACTGAAAACGGCCCGGTTTTAGGAAATACCAAAGTCAAAATTGGTACTACGCTAGAACTTGAAGGCAAAAAATACATTTTCAACGCTAGCGTCATTGACGTGCGAGTCAAAGAATAGTCAGTTGTCAGTTGTCAGTTGTCAGTTGTCAGTTGTCAGTTGTCATTGGGAATTGTCAATTTTCCAGACTAAAATCCATGAGAAATATCGCTTATAGCAGAGTCTAGATCCCCCCGAATTCTTGCCCCCTACTCCCCCTTAAGAAGGGGGGGACAAGAGTATTCTCTTTCGTCCCCGCAACGATTCGGGTTCACAGGTGTAGGTTTCGCAAGGCAAAACCCTGCAAACAAGCGACAGTGGAACCGTTTTAGGCTTTTGCCTTGCGAAAATTTCCAACTCTTATGGGATAAGGCTTTTACCAACAAACCTACACCCATCAGCTTAAGAAAGGGGGGAGAAGAGTATTGTCTTTCGTCCCCCTACAACCAGGGGGATGCGAGGGGGATCTAGACTTGGATATAAACGAGAGATACAGAAAGAGGTCTTGAGAATTAAATTAACATCTATGGGTAGTGGGGAATTAATCTTTCTTTTTCCCTCAAACCTGGAACCTCTATCCATTAAGTCCCGCACATTGCTTGCTCGTTGCCTAACTTCTTTACCCTTGGGAAAGCAACCTTAAATATTGGCGAATCAAACCAATAGTCACAGCCGGAATTTCCAACTGCGGAGTCAAACCCACATTTTCCAAAGATTGAAAAACTTTGATTGCTTGGGGGTTGAGATTAGCCAACCGCTGGCCAACTTCTGGGCTGGTAAACTGAGATTTATCTCCCCAAATAATCGCTGTCGGCGTTGTTAGTTGAGTGATGTACAGCGACAAATCAAAACACAAATCTCCCCGTACAAAAGACAAGGCGGCATATTCTGCATTGGGTTCTAAGGCAGATTGGAGGTAAGCATCGACAATTTCTTGGTAAACGCGACGGGAATCGGCAAATTGGCGCTGTTCTAGGAAGTTGCGAATGCCCCCGTCGGTGGCGATGCCCGTAGTGTAGAGCAAGCGGTCTAAAATCGGCGTCTTGACTAGCTTAGCGAAAAAACTGCTGCCATAATCTTGTCCGAAGTCCGATAAACCGCTGGGAATTGTCAAAATCAGCGATTTGAACAGATCCGGTCGGGCGATCGCAGCTCGAATCACGATCGCCCCCGTCAGCGAAGAGGCGATCGCATCCGTCGGACTGTCGCAAGTTTTTTCAATAAATTCAATCAAAGTTGTGATATAATCTTCGACCTGATAATTTCTCGGCGGATGTTCCGATCGCCCCCAACCGATTAAATCCGGTGCTAAGACTCGATATTCCGCTGCAAACGCCGGATAAACTTTCGACCATTCGTAGGCACTCGACCCGCCTCCAAAACCGTGAAAAAACACCAAATTTGGTTTGTTTTCAATTTCTGAGCTCGGTTGTCCGATCCAAGGCATTTTTTCAGCAGTGTAATATACCATTCTGCCGAGTGAAGTAACTGTCGATCGCTGACCGAAGCCAAGGGGAACAAGCATAAGTAAGCCTCAATCGCTGTTAGATGTTAGATGTTAGATTTTAGTCCGCCGCCTCGCTACTGTTTAAAAAAGTTGCAAAGCTAACGGCGTTTTTGTAAAGATTCGGTATTGATTTGAATATATTTTAGTACAAGTGAAGCCTGAAAAGACAGACAGCAAGTATGTTTTGCGATTTGGGGAGTTCGGCTGTGCAGTTATCCCGATCCTTGCCAACAAACCGCGATCGGCGATAATAAACAAAATGATGGGTCTTACCCCTCACAAGAATCGAGTCGGTTCGCCGAGGAAAAAAACCAACGATCCCAAAGCAGGATTATTAGAGATCGCTTTCAGACAGAGCGCCTGCATCGCCAATGATAAATAATTAATCACCAGAGTTTGCGGAGCCGTGGCTTTTAACGTCGAAGGTTTTTTTGAGGCCGGGCGTTTGGTTTTCGATTCCTCAGATTGCAGGTTTGGCAATTTCCCAGACCTCGCCGCCAGTCAATCCCAAAACACCAGAAACAACTAATATCAGGGAGGTCTAAAAAATGCAACTGCTTAGGAAACGGGATCGCGAGGGTTTTATGGTTGACGCAAAAAGTCTTCTATCTGACGGGTTTGCAGAATTTGATACGGCTTGCCGCAGCAGGGAGTTAAACGGCAAACAGTCTGTGGTAGCGACTCCAGAACGATCGGGTTCGGGGTTAGACGTGCGATCGCGCGTCAGCACACCGGCGATCGTCCGCCTAGCTTTAGAAGACTTAAAATGCTTTGAAGTAGTAGAACACCAGTTTGCACATTGGGGACTGACTTTTAGCAATGCTGTCGCCATCCAACCTTCAAACCCAGCATTTTTCACCGGTTCTGAAGCAACAGTGTTAATGGGAGCGCCAAAAAGCGGACTGATAGAAGTAACTTTTAAGTATCCGGTTCGCAGCGTGTCAGGACTTGTCACGAGTTCGCGGCGAACGGTTTTATCTGCTTGCGACATCGACGGAAACCCAATTGTTCAGGATGAAATGCCGGCGCCCAATTTGGCAGGGTCTAATTCTCCGATCGCCCCTAGCGCTCCCCTGCGCGTCAAAGCCCAGAATATTCATCGGATTTCTTTTTACGCTTTTGATGGTCAGCTAATAGTCGATGACTTTATTTTTGGGTTCTAGAGCAATGCCATAAGTATCGTCCCAAGCCTGCAAACCTTCCAGAAGGGCATTGCAAACTAAACCTTCGGGTTCCCGACTCAGCATCAGGCGAAAGCACTCAGCAGCGCGATCGAGGGCGATCCTCTGGCTTGAGGTAGCCCCCGCGGACTTTGCTAAGGAACTGTTGACAGAAGTCACACTGTCAAACCCACCGTTATTAACCAAATCGGTCATTTGTCGCACTGCAATCAAACGCTTCACGGGGTCAGGAGCGGTCAAATCTGCCAAGATGCGATCGAGCGTCGCTTCATCTTTTGAAATCTGAAAACTCAGCGCTTGGCGCAACAACAGCCCTGCAATCGCGATCGTGCCAAAATTCTGAAAAATCAGGCTCAAAGCTATCCAGTGGCTCTGCGAGTCTGCCCAAATCGCCAAACTCATGTAAGCGCCCAAGGTAGAAATTCCGCCGGCACCCACAGCTAAAACGAAACGGCGGTTCGGGCTCTGGCCAAATTCCTGGGCCCTCGATCGCAGCAACTGCCAGTCGCCCAACTGCCCTCGGTAAACCAGCATCATCGCGGCGATTCCTAGCCCGGTCGAAAACAATAACTGACTGTTCCACCACCCCCAAACTGCTGTCAGCACGATTGCTGCCAGCCAACCTTTCGATCGCCTCAAACGCTCTAGCAGCCACTTGAGAAAGGCCACAGAAACAACTGGCGAGCGAGTCCGAGCCGTCTTGCCATCAACCCGGAGGCGCCTTTTGGCGGCAGTCGTCGGGGTTTGCTGCGGGCGATCGTGACTTAATTGAGTCAACTCTTGACGATCGGTCATTTCTAAGGATAAGTCGAGGGATGGTAGCTGCTCGACTTCCCAAGTGCGATCGGACTCTTTCACTACTGATTGATTCAGCTTGGTTGTATTTTTTTTAACTTGATTCATACTGACTTTTTTGACAAACAACTTAAAATTATCCAAGGGTTTTTAGAACAGATGAATAATTTTGGGCTAACCAGACTCTTAGACTCTATGATACCTGAAATTTACCGCGGCGGCGATTACCACAACTGCGCCTAGTTCCGAGAGATTATTACTAAAAATACAATAATTGAAGATTGTTAAGCAAAGCATTAGGGATAGCAGGCGAATATTTCTGGATTATTGTTGAGACAAAAGGTCGATCGTTCTGTGGCATGAGTGCCACAGCCAAAAAAAAATTCAATTTAGGAAGGTTGGGGGGTTTTGAGTGGTGGAATTCGTCTGCTTAGAAACGCGCGACGAAAATTTAGCTGAACCAGCAGAAACCCCACACTGAATTTAGAGGGGGATTAATTGAGGCATCGCCGAATACCCCCGATAAATCAGTGTGGGATGAATGCGCGACTGACGAAGGTTGGCGAGTCAGTCATTAAATGCCAGGGAAAGTCGATCAATCCATGCCTCTACCATCTGGGTGATAGTCTGCTCTCTCGCCGCTGCGACTGCTTTCAGTTTACCGAGACGTTTCTCTGATAGTCGAATGTGAAGATTTTTATCTTTCATTGGCTGTGTTGCTAACGCGAACACAATTATGCTACCATAAATTTCAAGGAGGGCAAATATGAGAACGGCATATCAGTACAAACTACGTCCAACCAAACAGCAGATAATTGAACTGGACAGATGGCTGTCTATGCTGTGTTCGCAGTACAATTATCTTTTGGCTGACCGATTTACTTGGTACGAGCAAAATCGCTCTCCTATTAATGCTTGCCCTCTCGTCTGCTATCTACCCGAACTACGAGAAAATCCCGATTATTACTCGCAAAAGAAAACGTTACCTCAACTCAAGAAAACTCATCCTTGGTATAGCGAGATTTATTCGCAAGTCATTCAAGATGTAGTTAAAAGAGTCAAGGTAACATTTGACCGTTTCCTCAAGGGCGATAGCAATGGAAGGCGTAGCGGTAAGCCTCGTTTCAAGTGTCGCAATCGCTATCGTACTTTTACCTATCCACAGGTAAAAGAGGGATGTTTGCAGGGCAACTTAATTAAATTGCCGATGTTCGGCAAAGTTAAAGTCGTCTTGCATCGCGCTATCCCTGACGGGTTTCAAATCAAAACCGTATCTGTAACTAAGAAGGCTGATGGTTATTACCTGACGCTTTCCTTGGAAGATAAAACCGTTCCAGAGATCAAGCCGGACTTTGATCCTGATTCAATAACAGGTATTGATGTAGGACTGAAGGAATTCTTAACAACCTCTGAGGGTGAAACAGTTGCGATTCCTCAATACTATCGCAAAGCTCAAAAACGTCTGCGGGTTGTTCAAAAACGAGTTTCACGACGCAAGAAGGGCAGCAACCGAAGGAGGAAGGCAGTCAAGCAGTTAGGGAAGTGCCACAAAAAAGTAGCTGACAAGCGTAAAGATTTCCACTTCAAAACAGCTAATTGGTTGCTATCAAAATATGACGTAATTGCGCACGAGGATTTAAACGTCAAAGGTCTAGCTCGTACAAGATTGGCTAAATCTGTGTTGGACGCTGGGTGGTCAAGCTTTCTGTCGATTCTAGCAAACAAAGCCGAAAATGCTGGGAAAGTTGGTTGTTCCAGTAAGTGCCTATAATACTTCACAAGATTGTTCTAATTGTGGCGAGAAAGTACCAAAAAAGCTGCATATTCGTTGGCACAGTTGCTCATGTGGATGTGAGCTAGATCGTGACCATAATGCGGCGGTAAATATAAAAAATAGAGCGGTAGGGCATTCCGTTCTTAAAGCCAAGAGCCTCCTAAGCGATAGCCGGATTGTCTTGGAAGCCCACACTATATCCGCTTCGGATTAGTGTGGGAGATGTCACTTTGGTAGAGCGTTACCAGCAAACAGATGCGCTGTCATCAGGTATAATTTCTTCAGGTTGGGCATTAAGTTGGCACGACTAAATCCAATCCGTCGGTACGTCCTTGATTGAGTTCGACCGCACAGGATTTCCTGTTGTTTTTGGGAGCGTGGGCGGTTAAAGCTCCATGTCACTGATTGGGGACAGCAGTAGTGTCAAGGACGGGGGCATCGCCTTTCGGGCACAATCCTCGGGAAAAAAGCTTTGCTTGAGATGGGGTACGTTCGATCGATTAATGAGAGTTGTGTTAATTAAACCGATATCTCGTTAAAAGCATTACCCGATCGACAGGGCAGGGTTGGAGAGCCAGAGGAGATAGAATTCGGTAAGTTAACCGTAATTCTTGTAGGGGGCCCCCGAGTTGCGCCCGAAAGGCGATATCCGTCAGATATCGGGGGAAAATGGCCCGCGGCGTCGGGATATTGTGGTCGATGGCCTGGAGTAGAAAGCCGGCTGGCAATCATCAAGGTTCACACCCGTAAAGCAGCAGCGCCAACAACCAATCGCGCCAGCCTGCACCAGGCAAGTCCGGTGACTGGAAAAACAGCGGCTGCAAGACCACACTCAGGCAGAAATGTTGCCCCAAAGTGTCTCTGCGGAGGTTAGGCTAGTGAAGGGAGTCCAAGAATAGTTACGATCGAGACTTGATTCGTCTACCTTGTAATTTCTTGCTCAGTTGTCAAGCCCAACAGTTTTGCATTCTCTGACAAGCGAGACTCTTGGCACTTGTAACAAGTGCGTTTCTCGACCGTCAAAGAGCTTGGGTTCGATCGCGCAAGCCCTGACCAATATGTAAACACCTTATCGATAGCTCGCCGGAGCAATCTTGCAGGAAAACCCATGTCTAGTATGCAAAACCAATTCACGGTTCACTTCTGGGGCGTTAGAGGTAGCATAGCGTCTCCCGGGGCGGAAACAGTACGTTACGGGGGCAATACGCCCTGTATAGAAATGCGAGTGGGTGAGGCCCGCCTAATTTTTGATGGCGGTACAGGATTGCGGGTTTTGGGACAAACTCTCCTGTCGCAGATGCCCGTAGAAGCTCATATGTTTTTTACTCACTCTCACTGGGATCACATTCAAGGATTCCCATTTTTTGTCCCAGCTTTTATTAAGGGCAATTGTTTTCACATCTATGGGGCTGTGGCTCCTAATAAAGCTACTATCCAGCAGCGGCTCAACGACCAAATGCTCCACCCCAATTTTCCGGTACCGCTGCAAATTATGGGGGCAGACCTGAAATTTAACGATATAGAGGTGGGCAAATCGCTGTCCATCGGAGAGATTAAGGTGGAAACAGCGATGCTAAACCATCCGGGCGAAGCTATGGGGTACCGTGTCAACTGGCGTGGGTATTCGGCTGCTTACGTGACTGATACCGAACATTTTCCCGATCGAATCGATGAAAATGTGCTGTCATTGGCTCGAGATGCTGAGGTGCTGATCTACGACGCTACTTACACCGATGAGGAGTATTATGCCGAGAAAACCAGCAAGGTCGGCTGGGGACATTCAACTTGGCAGGAAGCCGTGAAGGTGGCAAAGGCTGCTAATGTCAAAAAATTGGTGATTTTTCATCACGACCCGCTGCACAGTGACGAGTTTTTAGACAGGGTGGGAGAGCAAGTCGCTCAAAGATTCCCCAACAGCTTGATGGCGCGGGAAGGTTTGTCGTTACAGTTGCTGCCTCCTCATAACACTGAGGTGTCTGAAGAAGCGTCGGTGGCAGCCCCTAAAGTACCGGTATGATGGATTTGAAATTGCCAGATGCTTCTCAAATCCTGAGGTCGGAAATCTAAAATTTAACCGACAGGCCCGAAGTCCCGCGCTCTAATCGATCGAGGATGAGCGTCGGGATAAAAGGCGAGTAAACAAGTGACTGCACGCGATAACGTCTGTGTGGGAAGTTCCCGCTAGGGCTGACCTCACTCAAAGACAAATAACAGCCCCGGCTTGAGTCGCAGAGAACCAAAAAGTTTAGATCGAGGTTCTACTCGGGACTCGATTCTGTGGAGTCAAATCTCAAATCGAAAAATGGAAAATCGACTGGCGATCGCAATCAGGCTAGGTGTGTCAAAATCTTAAGCGTGTGGGTAACTTCTTCTTATAGCGCTGCTCTGACTCCAACTTCCGTTGCCTTGGGAAACTTTGACGGTTTGCACCTAGGGCACCGACAAGTCGTGCAGCCAATTTTAAATCGATCGCCGGAGCCGACTTCTGCGACGGTTTTTGCGTCGGGGCAAAACTTGCGCCCAAACGCAGGCAAAGATCAAAATTGGGAAAGCGAACATCCCGCAAGCTGGGACAACGACTCAGCAACACCGCCGGAGACCGCAGATAACGCGCACCCCCGCGCCGAGGGCAACAGCCTTTCTGGTCGCGATGATGCTGCGGGCGATCGGCTTTACGGCACTGTGGTGACATTCGATCCCCACCCGCAAGAATTCTTTACAGGTCAACCCAAAAAACTGCTGACTCCTCTGGCAGAAAAGGTAGAATTGCTCGCAGCAATGGGCGTCGAGCAACTTGTGCTCCTGCCGTTCGATCGAGAACTGGCGGCTTTAACGGCTGCTGAGTTTGTCGAAGAAATTCTGGTGCGGCAACTGCAAGCGAGTCGAATTAGCGTGGGGGTTGATTTTAGGTTCGGACGCGGACGCGCTGGGACGGCTGTGGATTTGCAGTCGATCGCCTCGGGTTACGGTATTGATGTGACGCTTGTACCCCTGCACAATTGCACAGAAGGCGATCGGATCAGCAGTTCGGCCATACGCGAAGGTCTAGCATCCGGCGACATCATCCAAGCCAATCAGTTACTGGGGCGCCCCTACAGTTTGGTGGGGCCTGTGGTTGGGGGACAGCGGCTGGGTAGGACGATCGGATTTCCTACTGCTAATATCGAACTGCCACCGGAAAAATTTTTGCCGTGTTTTGGCGTGTACGCAGTGCGAGTCTCGGTGAAGGATGGAGGCGGAATCATCAAAAAAGATGAAAGTTCTTCCTATAAGTGGGAAAATCCCCAATCTCTAATTCCGCGCCCAGCATCAAATGTATCATTCATAAATGGGGTGATGAATGTTGGCCGCCGCCCGACGGTAAACGGTCTGCAACTCACTGTAGAAGTTCACCTGTTAGATTGGTCTGGGGATTTGTACGGTCAAACCTTGAGCGCAAGTTTGATAGAATTTTTGCGACCCGAACAAAAATTCGCTTCTCTAGATGCTCTGAAAACTCAAATTCAGACAGATTGTGATGTTGCTAGAAAGGTTTTAGCTGCTAATGGTTAGTATATATCTTGCCCAAATATTTGTTAATCAAATTTTCGGACGATGCTCAAAGCCCATCCCACAACAAAAAAATGTGTAATGGGCTTTGAGCATTGGCCGGAGATGGGAATTAGGAATTGGGCATCGGGCATCGGGCAAAGAGGGCATTGGTATCAGTTATTCGTTATTGCCAGCCCCAAGCGAGTAACAAATAACAAACAACAAATAACAACCAACAAATGACTAATGACTAATGACTAATGACTAATGACTTTGGTATCAGTTATTCGTTATTGCCAGCCCCAAGCGAGTAACAAACAACAAACAACAAATAACAACCAACAACCAACAACCAACAAATGACTAATGACTAATGACCGATGACTGATGACTAATGACTAATGACTTCTACTTAAAAATCAGGGATATGAGAGAACATATTGAGCGGCTCAAACAAAATCTAGGCAAGACAATTGTCGGTAAAGCGGATGCTATTCGCTTAGTGCTGGTAGCCGTGCTTTCCGGGGGACACGCGCTGCTCGAAGACGTGCCTGGTGTGGGAAAAACGCTGTTAGCGAAGTCTTTGGCGCGATCGATCGCTGGGAAGTTTCAACGCATTCAGTGTACTCCGGATTTGTTGCCAACGGATATCACCGGTACTAATATTTGGAATCCCAGCAGCGGCAAGTTTGAGTTTTTGCCCGGCCCAGTTTTTGCGAATGTGTTGCTGGCCGATGAAATCAATCGGGCGACGCCGCGAACTCAATCTGCTTTGCTGGAAGTGATGGAAGAAAAGCAGGTGACGGTAGATGGAGTTTCTCGGAATGTTCCGGCGCCGTTTTTTGTGATTGCGACTCAAAACCCGATCGAATATCAAGGCACTTTTCCGCTACCGGAAGCGCAGATGGATCGGTTTACTTTGTCTTTGACGTTGGGCTATCCCGCTGCACAGGAAGAGTTGCAAATGTTGGAACGGCTGTCTGATACTTTTGCTGTGGAGGATTTGCAGCCTTGTATTTCCTTGGAAGAGGTGCAGGAATTGCGCCGTTTGTGTGCTGTGGTGCAGGTGGAAGGCTCTTTGAAGCAGTATATTGTGGATTTGGTGCGATCGACTCGCCAGGATGAAGAGATTACTTTAGGCGTGAGTCCCCGTGGTGCGGTGGCTTTGCACCGGGCATCTCAAGCCTTGGCGTTTATTTCAGGGCGGGATTTTGCTACCCCGGATGATGTGAAGGATTTAGCGCCGCACGTACTTTCTCATCGGTTGATTCCGGCGGGCGGAAGAAAGGCGAAGACGATTGTCGATCGATTGTTGCGATCGGTTCCTATTCCCTAAAAAGATCGGAGACGGCGGTTGAAACCGCGTCTACACAAACAAAGTCCGCCTCCGCGGACTGAAGATAATTCGGCGGTTGAAATCGCCAATTCTTCAACCCGCGGAGGCGGGTTTCGTCTGTATCGACGCGGTTTCAACCGCCCGGTTTTTTTATCTTATGATGATTGTTGAATAGATCCTTGAAATAGCGCCACTAATTTCTTTGCTTCTATATCAACATTATGTTGTTGAGCAACCCGTTGGGCTCCTATTTTCCCCATTTCTTCTAGCTTTTCTAAAGGTGCTTCCAATGCCGCGCGCATCGCAACTGCTAATGCTTCTACGGAACCGGGAGGAACTAACCAACCGCAAACACCGGGTTCTACAAGTTCCGGGATACCAGCAACATAGGTGCTAATTACGGGCCGATTGAGAGCGAGAGCTTCCATAATTACGACGGGTAAACCTTCAGCAAAACTCGGCAATACCATGGCGCGGGAAGCTAAAATTTCTTTCTGAACTCGATCGCCGCTGGCCCAGCCGGTAATTTCTATATAGTTTTGCAGATTGAGTTGTGCAATCTGCTGTTCAATTTCAGCTCGCAGCGGCCCGTCTCCAACAAATACCAATTTAAACTCTAAACCTTGAACAGCTAGCTTGCTGGCGGCTTCTAACAGTAACAAATGACCTTTTTGTTCGCTGAGTCTCCCGATGCAGGCTAAGCGGGGTGCTGCGGGTATGGGGACGTGGGGTGCGGCTAAAAATGCTGCATCGACGCCGCAGTGTATGACGTTGATTTTTGACCAATAAGCGCGATCGCACCACCGAAAAAGCTGACTTTTCCCGAAGGAACTAACTGCTGCGACAAAGGTCGATCGTTTAATTTTTTCATCTAAGGAAAGAAGTGTAGCTTTATCAAATTCTTCAGGGCCGTGAACGGTGAAGCTGTAAGTCGGGCCGCCCAGCACGCGGCATAACATTGCAACAGTTGTGGAATTTGTGCCGAAGTGAGCGTGAACGTGTGTGGTACCGGATTCTGCGAACCAGTTTAAAAGAATGCAAGCTTCTGCAAAATAAGCTAGATGCAGCAAAATTCCGCGTTCTGAGTGTAAGCCAACTTTGAACATTAAGCGCAAAGCTTCGAGGAATCGAATTGGTCTAGTTGCGGCAGTGCGGAGCAAACCCAACGCTAAGCCCTGTACGCCAACTCCTAGGATGACTTTGGTCAATTCTTGTTCTTGTTTGTCTGCGCCGTCTACGAGTTCGGATTCGCAGGATCGGATCGAGTAACGCCCGACTTTGAGGCCGCAACTTTCGACTGCTAGGAGTTCTCTGCGGACGAAGCTGTGACTGACTTTGGGGTATTGATTGACCAGGTAGGCGATGTTCATGAACCGGGAAAAATTTTTGTGGTAAAACTTAGATTAGTTTAGCCTTATGGGATGTGAAGGGCGATCGCTTTTGGTGGCGTGGGTGCGGTGAGGGCGATGATGGAGAAAGCGAATCACTCCACACATTTGAGACTTTATAATATTTTATTTGACGCCTGGGGTAGTAAAGTCATTTTTGCTATTTAGGTATGTAGTTGGGCTTTAGCCCTCTTTCCTAATATTATAAAGGAGGCTCAAGCCCAACTACGTACCTTCGCCCAAGTGCGAGCCGACTTTTGAGCAATACTTTTGGTAGTTTAAAATTTCCTATCCTGAGAATAAAACCACCCTGCCTATCTATCGGGGCAACCGGGTTCTTTAAAAAACCCTACAATAATTATGAAAATGATGCGAGGATTGCTATACTACTTTTCAATTCTGACTCGCTATTTCAGCATCCAGCAGCAATTCGCACTGTTGAAACACGTAATTGATTGTGGCAAAGAGTCGATTTAGGTCATCAATTAAGTAAGACTGTTTGTTTTTAGTAAAACTATTTAACTTCAGCTTGCCAAACTGCCATACTGCACCATTCGAGACAATCCCAAAAACATCTTGCTCTGGATTTTCATTCAGTCGCTGTGCGGCAATCATTTCAGCCAAACATTGGGCCCATCCATTTTCAAAATTATCTTGCTTTGCTTCAATTAATAAAAAGTAAGGTTTGTCAAACACAATATTTCCTAACGGAGACTTTTTCGCCAATATATACTCAGGAAATCCTGAAAGCTTTTCATCATAGGTTAATGATTTGTGACTCCACAAGATAAATTTTTGGCGATATTGCTTCCAAACTTCCTTTAAAACAGGATAAATCAGATTTTCGCAAATGGCATATTCCGAACAGTCGGGTGCACCATCTTGCATGACAATTTCCAAGTCTTCTCGGAAGTAGTCGGGGATAGGAAATTCAGTTTCAATAATAAAGTTAGATTGGGTGTACGTAATCTGAAACTCTTTAACAACGGCATCGGTTGTTTTGTAAGCGCTGAATGGCATAATTACTTACCAGATTTAGGTTGCGTATTTTATTGATCTGATTTTAGCATGAGTCAAGGGCGATCGGCTTTAAGTGCGATCGTTCATTTGAGCATCCAGGAGCAATTCGCACTGTTGAAACACGTAATCGATCGCAGCAAAAAGTTTATCTAATTCTTGAATTGTATAAAACGTTTGATTGCGAGTAAAAACATTGGATTTGAGCTTGCCTAACTGCCAGCGATCGCCATTTGATACAATCCCAAAGACATCTTGCTCTGGATTTTCATTCAGTCGCTGTGCTGCAATCATTTCAGCTAAACACTGCGCCCATCCATTTTCAAAGTTATCTTGTTTCGCTTCAACCAACAGAAAGTAAGGTTGTTCAAAAACAACTTTTCCTAATGAAGAACGTTTAGCCAAAATATATTCAGGAAACCCAGAAAGATATGGGTCGTAAGTGAGAGATTGATGGCTCCACAAAATAAACCCGCTGTAATAGCGCTTCCAAACTTCCTTTAAAACTGGATAAATCAAATTTTCGCAAATTGCAAATTCAGAATTATCAACCACTCCTTCTCGCATTGTGAATTCCAAATCTTCTCGAAAGTAGTCAGAGACCTGAAACTCTGTTTCTACTATAAAATTAGATTCGGTGTAGGTAATTTGAAATTCTTTGAGGACTGAACTGACGGTTTTATAAGCGCTGAATGGCATAATTGCTTACCAAGTTTAGGTTGGGTATTTTATGGAGCTGATTTTAGAATGTGAAAAGGGCGATCGATCTTGGTGGGATGGGTGCGGCGGGGGCGGGAAAGTGAATCACTCGACCCATTTTACGCTTTTAATACTCCCATCTTCCTTGATAGCAGTAATCTTGACATGAACTGCTTGTCCTTCTGTCAATAAAGCTGCTTTTTTAGGCTCCTTCTGCGTAAGCTTTAAGACTTCCAACATATGATAAGTTACCTGATTGTTGTTGATGCGACCTACAGTAGCCTCCAAAATTTGTCCAATCTCAAATTTTTTTGACTGAACAGCTTTAGCAATTTCTACTTGCCGTTCTGACTTGACTACAATATTTTCTCGTGTACTTGGTGAAGAAGTTTGATCGACTCTGCGATCATCGATTCCTGCTACTTGTAACGGGGTTGGTAAAACTCGACGCTCTTTGTACTCGTTAGGCTCAATCGTCATATACTCAGCATCTTGTGAGTGTTGAAAACCTTCGTATTGCAACATTGCCAATAACATTTTGATTCGTGGAAGTTCGTCTAAGCTTGTAGCTTTACTTCCCTCTGGATAGTCGTTTTCGTGAATATTTTTAAGTACATAATCCTCAAAGTTTTTTATGCAATCTTCACGTTCAGAGTCAGTATTAGCTTTCTTTCCATACTCCCAGTTATTGTCATCAGTGAATAAAGTGTTATAGCGTTGAGTGCGATCGCCAAGCCAGAGTTCATCAATTTTTACCTTAACAGCACCCATCCCCAAAGGTTTACCCATACCTACAGAAAGGCAGTATTCTGGCCGATCAGCGCGATCCAGTACCCACAACAATGCACCAAGTTCTACTTTACTAAGGTTTTCAAAGTAGATGGTAAATGAAAAGTTAATATCTTCATCAATCGGTTTAATCAGACTCGTTTGGGTATCTGATGTGTCACTGGGAACTTCAATATGAGCAGGTTTATGCCAGTACAGCTTGTGTCCTCGAATAACTGTTTTTCCAGGTTCTGTGTCGTTTGGTGGAGGGCTAGCATAGTGCTTTAGTTGACTCTTATTTGCCCCAGTTTCTTGTGATTGAACCAGATAATGCTGAAATGTTGTAGGTTTTGGGCTAGATAACAGAATAGTTTTAGGTTCTTGATTCAGGCTTTGCTGTACCTTCTCTTCCTGATGTGGCTTCAGGATACCATCGCTGATAAACACTCGACCAGCACGACTTTGTTCTCTTCCTTCAGGTTGCTTGTCACGTCGGACAAAACCAAAAATAGCTTCAGCTATATCAGTGATTGCTGGTTTATCTTTAGAATCTTTCAGGAAATCGGGAATAAAATCTCGTGCTGTTGCAGCTTTTCCATTACCTTGATGAGAGTAAGGAATCCTAAAGTTAGGACTTTGACCAAATAGCGTTACTGGTTCTCCAGCTTGAGGTTGACAATAAAAAATGGGTCGGCAATCCTTTAAAACACCTAGCTCACTATTAAATGGGTTCTTAAAGTTATCTTTGAATACCTTGCCGCTCTGAAAATCTGTCAATGCGGATATGTAATCAAGAATAGCCTCTTGACTAATTTCAATTACCTGATGGGTACCATATTGCTTGGAAATGAGGTAATGGTTCTTACGACCTTTTTTGCTTTTTAACTTAGCCTCTTTTTCTTCTTCTGTAAGATTGCTTGTTTCCAACATATTACCGCTAGTAACTAGAACTCCCTGATTTTCTGGACTTGGATATTTATGTACATCTTCACTAACTAAGATATCGCCACGTGATCCGAGCTTAAAGCTAATATCAATGTATTGAGGCAGATAATTATCTTTTTTCATTAAGATTAAAGAGCGAATATGGCTTTTAATATTAGCTTCTTTAATTGGAATATATGACAACTTATTTTTGTCATCTAAAATTAAAGCTGGATAAATTTGCCATTTATTGCAAATTCTATCAAAATTCAAATAACCAGCTTGGACGTTTTGTAGTTTATATTTATGTTTAAGTGGATCATTTTTGTCAGCAGCAACAGCTCTGAAAAATAACTTTTGGGCATCAGAAACTCGATCGATCTTACCAAAACTAACAATTTCCACCAAAGTTCGTAGCATTCCTCGTAAGCTACTACCGGGTATCTCAGCAAGACTACTGCCAGGATAACTGAAGAAATTAGCAAGAATTTCTCGTCTTTTCTTTTCCCACTTTGCTTTTTCTTCTTTTTCCCATCGATCTTTATCTTCTTTTGTTTTATGCGTAGGAGGTTCTGAGTATTTAGCAAAATCATCGGGACTCCAAGCACAACGGGTGTATAGTTGAGATTTCGTTGTTAAAGTGCATTCAATTCTTCCAGTGTTTCGCTCTGAATGATAGCGATCGCCCTCTGGTAAAGGTAGTTCGGATTCAACAACCTTTTCAGGCAATTCCACAAAATTGTATGGTGCTTTAGCTATCCTATCGGTTGTTTCAATTTTCTTAATATGCTTAGGATTCATCCTTCAATCTCCTTATTATTCAATTAATTAACTTAATACCTATTTATCCTCTAACTCTAGCTCAAAGCTAACCCCTTCATATAAAATCTCGATCGCGCATTCAAACTCAATACTGTCTAGAGCGATCGCCTCCCCAGCTTCATACTCATAGTAAAGCCACATTTTGCCCTCCCCACGACGATAAACCTCAACGGCTATTTCCTCTGAATCTACTAAGACGTATTCTTGCAAACTCGGAATCTGGCGATAATACTTGAGTTTTTTTGTGCGATCGTAAGTTGCTGTACCCGGAGAAAGAACTTCAACAATAATTTTAGGGTGTTGAATAAAGTCTTTTGCTTTCAAGTCATCAGGATCGCAAGTCACAACTAAATCTGGATAGAAATAGCGACTGTTTTGATTAGTCTGAACTTTCGCATCTGATACATAGACTTCGCAGCCTCTTTGACTTAGATGGGGGTACAAAGCCCTGTAGAAATTGAGGTAAATCTTGGCGTGAGGAAAAGTTCCCCCTGTCATAGCTAGAATTTCACCGTCAATATATTCATGGCGAAGTTCTTGCTTGGCTTCCCATTCTAAGTATTCTTCCGGCGTCATTTTTTGATAGTCTTCACGAGTAGCAATCATAATTTGCTCCTTGATGCAATCTATTCCTATTTTAACAAGTGTTTTTGAAATTACATAACTGGTTACTAAAATCTACTTTTTTGAATGAGAATATAAATCCACCAGGCGACTCAGATAAATTCTGGCTACACCACTCTCATCATACTCAATATAATGACGTACTTGTAAACGTAAGGGGCGGGAATCTTTACCTTTAAAATTAATCCAAGTTAAAGGTACAGCGTGTTTTAGACCTTGTGAACCATCTGAAACTAAAGTAAAACCTTTTTCGTGTTTTTCTTCTTCTGCTTGCGTTCCCCAAAGGATTTGTTTTTCACAAATATAGTCATCTTTATCTTTTGACAGATGTCCATCCTCGATCGATCGTGCTTTCCAGTTTTGACCGACTTTCCAAAGCATAACTTCGGCATTTTCACCAAAGATACGACATTGTTGGAGAGTAGAAAGACGCAACTTAGCCAATTTGGGAAATAGATCATCATCTCCTGATGTTACCAACTTGCAGTCATTACCTCTAAATTTACCCCAAATAACGCCATCATCAGCATGAGCTAATAAATAAGTTAAATGCTCCTTCTTTGCTTTAGCTTGTATCCAAGCATACAAACTACCATCATCTGTAATTGTTTGAGAATCTTCAAGTTGTTTGCAATATGGTTTACACATTGTTTTTTATCTCCTCTTTAGGATGTTTGACAAATGCTTGAACATATTCTTCTAAATCTTGTTTGTTAGAACCAGTTACTTGAAGTAGTTGGCCTGGATGGGCTTGAGAAATTGTCCACTTCTTCTGGTATTTTTTCCAAGTTAAAGTAGCTGATTCACCCTGTAATCTACCCCGTCCGATGCTGCTTTCACCACCTACAGGTAAATCTTGCGTCCACAAATCTTTCAGCAATAGTAACAACAATCCAATTTCATTATCTTTGGGATTCCGTAATTCTAGCTCGATACAGACACTTCCTCCAAATATAGGTTGTTCGTCGAATAATGCACCGTGATATGCACCTCCGGTAAAACGGTCGATCGCAATCCTAGTTTGTACTAATTCAGTAGCATTTTCAATCACTTTTTCGTGGACAACTAAACGACTTGATTTTGCTTCCTTCTCTTGAACAAAACCAAATAGCTCATTAACAAGTGTTGAACTACCGCCCAATGTGTTAACAATTCGCTCGGCTCGATGGCGCAATACTCCAGCTAAACTCGTACCTGATAAGACTGGTTTTAGTTCATCATTACGATGAGATTTCAAGTGTACGACATCAGGTGCGCGTCCAGTTGAATCTTGACCGGAACGGATGAGGAGAGAACCGACTAATT
>NZ_JAUBOJ010000018.1:0-39875 GCF_036700185.1 Microcoleus sp. BM001215392
CCCCCTAGCCCCCCTTAATAAGGGGGGGACAAGATTCAGATAAAAGTCCCCCTTCTTAAGGGGGATGCGAGGGGGATCGAGATATGTGCAACGACCCATTAAGTTGGTATGACATCTTGCACCATTCTCAATAAAATCCTCAGTCCTCTTTCAGAGGACTTAAGCTATGAGGCTCTTGTTTAAACCCCTGCCGGACTGCGACGGTAAGTGCAATATCTCAATAAAAACCAACAACCAAAAATCATGTTCTTAGTAACCGGAGCAACAGGCGCACTCGGCCGCCGAATTGTACGAGAAATCAGACAGCAAGAAAAGCCTGTCCGCGCATTTGTTCGCCTCGCCTCTCGATACTCAGAACTAGAAAACCGAGGCGCCGAGATTTTTATCGGCGACTTAAAACAAGACAAAGATATTAAAAAAGCCTGCCAAGGAGTGCAGTACATCATCAGCACCCACGGCACAGGCGGCGACGTTCAAGCAGTACACTACCGCGCTAACATAGAACTGATCGACTGCGCCAAAGAAGCGGGAGTACAGCACTTTGTCTTTCTTTCGGTACTGGGAGTCGATCGCGGATACGAAGATTCCGCAGTATTCAAAGCCAAGCGAGAAGTCGAAAAATACCTGCAAAACAGCGGATTAAATTATACCATCTTGCGGCCGGCCGGTTTTGCTTCCAGTTTGCTCCCACTTGCAGAAAGATTTCGAGAAACCGGACTTTACCTGCTAATTGGCGACGGCAAAAACCGCACCTCAGTTGTCAGTACCGACGACTTAGCCAAGATTGCAGTAGACTCGCCAACAGTTGAAGGCGCGCGCAACCAAATCTTATCAGTCGGCGGCCCGGATGTGCTTACCAGAGACGACATTGCCAGGATTTTCGGACGCTTGTTCAATCGCGAACCCGTGGTAATCAACCCGCCGTTGATGGTATTTGACGGCTTGCGAAATGCCTTGGGTTTGTTAAATCCTCAAGCTCAAAAAGGTTTGGGAACTTTGCGAGTATTGCTGGGTAACGAGTTTTTCTGCACTCCCGAAGAAGTCCAGCAATTAGAATCTATTTACGGCATGAGAATGGAATCCTTAGAAAGCTTTTTGCGGCGCAATTTGAGCGTTTAAAACACTCGTTTGCAGTTGCGCTTTTCCGCAACTGCGAACATTTTAAGCAGACATAGGCACTGCTTCAATACCACCAATATAGCTCGTAACTGCGAGCGGCGGAGAACATGGCTTAGCAATCAAATAACCTTGCACAAAATTGGCTCCCCGTTCCCGCACCCACTCGAACTCCTCCAAAGTTTCCACACCTTCAGCAACTGTTTTAATCTCTAATTGAGCGGCAACTTCTAACATTTTTTCCGTAATTAGTGCCTTATAATAATCTTGATGGACGTTCCGAATTAATTGCATATCCAACTTAATAAAATCCGGACGCAACTGGTACATCAAATTTAAATTAGAAGCACCGCTGCCAAAATCGTCCATTGCAATCAAAAATCCGGCTTCTCGGTAAAACCTCAGAATTTTAATCAAGTGATCCATATCAGGAGGGTGCTGAGATTCCGCTACTTCAAAAACAATATTGCTGTGAGGAATTCCCGATTCATCAATAGCCTCCACTGTCATTCGCAAGCACGTAGCCGGATCGTAAACCGAAGTCGGAGAAAAATTAATAAAAAGCAGTTCTTTGATATCGTGGACTTTGGCTTCGCGAATAGCG
The DNA here is from genome assembly GCF_036700185.1 of Microcoleus sp. BM001215392. Lineage (NCBI taxonomy): Bacteria > Bacillati > Cyanobacteriota > Cyanophyceae > Oscillatoriales > Microcoleaceae > Microcoleus > Microcoleus sp. BM001215392. The sequence continues at coordinate 1,721 of NZ_JAUBOJ010000018.1, forward strand.
CGAGTCCGGGCTAAAGCATCTAGTTGAAAAATTATACCGGCTGATTCTGCTTGGGCAAAAATCCGACCCGGAGGAATTAAGTTTCCTTGCTCGTCAATTCCCCGGAGTAGGGCTTCGTGGGCAAAAATTTTAGAAGTATCTGAGGTATAAACAATGGGCTGAAAATGTGTAGTAATGCGTTCTTCTGACAATAAATCTAACAGCCAATCTGACTTGCTGAAGTTAATAAAAGAGTCTAAGGAAGTGCTGCGATAGAAGTCGCTAAGTTTCGGCTGTTCAACTTCGCGCATCCACAAAACTTTTGTCTCTTTCAACTCTTGATTTGTCAGTACCGATGATGCTAGGGCGGTAAACTTTTCTCTCGCTATTCCCTCCAGCATGATGTATAAACACTTGCTGTCTTCTAAAAGCTGGAATTCAAGTTTAGCTTTTGGCAGTGCAGAAATAACCTTGTTCAGCGTGTGCGATACTGGAAACCACAGGTATAAGCCTCCGCTGCCCTCTATTTTTTTGGGTACTGTTTCGCAGCGAGAGCAGGAGCCGAAGGCTTTGCCACTTCTTTGCACTAGAATATCCTCCGATTTTGGGATTAATTTTCAAACTGCTCGCAATTGATCCTTATTCTAAGCTAATTCAGCAATTAATACATCTATCTCAAGATGTAAATGTTGATGAACTTTTCTTGAATAATTATTTCCGTATTTTTACTTGCTTGTGGTTTCCAACCAGGGCCAATTTTCTCAGCATTGAACGAGTAAGTGTAGTTAAACATGGTCTGACATCCCAAGAGAGGGAGAAGGCAAAGACTTGCTCTGTGCTCTATACTGCTGCTCTGATTTTTTACGCCTCATTTTCTCATGCCCTTTGCGACAACAGCGGCTACAGTTGATATTTTGGCTGATGGGAATTAACACGCCCGTGAAGCGCAGCTATCGGGAGCGTGAATCGCCCGATCGACAATTTCAGCCCCACTAAGCTGCGGAGCATCTTAATTATCTGTTATGTTTGAGCCAAATATGAGCGGAAAACGGAATATCTATCAGAGCTACCAACCTTAAACCCGTTAGCTGCAAACAATTAAATTCAATCGGGATGACAGGATTTGAACCTGCGACCCCCTCGTCCCGAACGAGGTGCGCTACCAAGCTGCGCTACATCCCGAATTTAGTTAATAGGTATTTAAGATATCACATTTAATTCAAAACTTGGCAACCTCGTAATATAATGTTTTGTAAAACACTATTCAGGCGGAGGCAGGCGTGACAGTTAAGCCCCAGTGGTTGCGAGTAAAAGCCCCCCAGTGGGAGCGCGTCGGCAACGTCAAAGAAATTTTGCGGGATTTATCCCTGAATACGGTTTGCGAAGAAGCTTCGTGTCCGAACATCGGCGAATGCTTCAATGCAGGTACTGCTACATTTTTGATTATGGGCCCGGCTTGTACCCGCGCCTGTCCTTACTGCGATATCGATTTTGAGAAAAAGCCCCAAGCTTTAGATCCGACGGAACCCGCAAGATTGGCGCAGGCGGTGCAGCGACTCAAACTCAACCACGTTGTGATTACCTCTGTCAACCGCGATGATTTGCCGGATGGGGGAGCGTCTGTGTTTGTGGAGTGCATTCGATCGGTACGATCGACAATGCCGGATACAACTATAGAAGTTTTGATTCCCGACTTGTGCGGCAACTGGCAAGCTTTAGAAATTATTCTCGCAGCTAAGCCGGAGGTACTCAATCACAATACCGAAACTGTAAAACGACTTTACCGAAAGGTGCGCCCCCAAGGAAAGTACGATCGCACCTTGGAACTCTTACAGCGCAGCCGCGACATCGCACCGGGGGTTTACACCAAATCCGGCATCATGGTGGGACTGGGAGAAACAGATGCGGAAATTCGGGAGGCGATGCAGGACTTGCGGGCTGTGGGCTGCGATATTTTGACAGTTGGACAGTACCTGCAACCGACTCAAAAACACTTGAATGTCGAAAGCTTTGTGCCGCCCCAACAGTTTGATGCTTGGAGAGAGTTTGGCGAATCTTTGGGATTCTTGCAAGTTGTCGCTTCTCCCTTAACTCGCAGTTCCTATCATGCCGAACAGGTGAGGGAACTGATCGAACTTTACCCGCGCTAGCGATTATAATTTGAGTTCACTCGCGCCCGATCGCACAATTTTCACTAAAACTCGATCGGGTAATAGCACTGGTAACAAGTTAAGCCGCGCGAGCGTTGGTTCATCAGCCATTATGCCAACGAATTGACTCAGGTTTTGACTGGCAAACTGAGATTTCGGCGAGGTTAGAGAGGACAATATTTATCCTCGCTAACCCAAACCGCAAATTTTACACTCTTAAAAAAGCTGCTTTTTGAGTAATTTCACGGATTGACAAATGCAGCGCCAGTCTTAAATCTTTATTTGGCAGGTAACAGTGACAAAAAACTTACGCCTAGCTGTGCTAGGGGGAGTGCAAAACAGCCTGTTTTTGATGCTGTTCCTATTCGGTGAGGTTAAGTGCCAAGCTCCAACCCACACCAAAAAAGTTAGAGAACGATCGCCCGCTCCGACTCTCAACCTACGCTAAATACATGGAGCAACCGGATTTTTTGCTCTAATTTCTGAATTGAAACCGATAATTTTCAGCAATAAACCCCATTTCTTTCCCAGGAGCCAACTGGTCGATCGGACGGCAGATACTCTCAAACTCATATTCTGCAAGGGATTAAACTTACACCCAACTGCAAGAGATATAATAGAGAGGGGTAAATATATAAAGTTTTATTAAAAAACTCCATATTTTTCGGAAGTGATCGGGAACCAGGTTATTGGTGATGAAGATTAACTTAACTTCTGACCAAGGTCACTTGTTTATAGCCAGCCAGTATCTATACTAGCTATATAAACAAAGAAGTACAACGCACTTTCCGGGTCTTCAAACTGTTACATCAGAAAGTTCTTGGCGTTTTCCCGAATCTTGGTAAAACAAGTGGGGCAGCCAAAGTTCGATCGTGAAACAGAATGCAAGTCAGGAAAGTTAGTCGAGAAACAAAAAGCGGTGATGCTTCGTCTTAACAAAATGGGCATCATAATTATAAATAACCGCCAAGCGTAGCATCTTTTCACCCGGAGCAACTGAGAAAATCACTATGCCAGCCACCTCTTTTTACGCTGAAGCTGAATTCGACGAACAACTGCGAGTCAATCCCTTGCAAGATGTAGATGTGTTGGATGAAGATGCTGAAGAAGCTGGAGACGAACCCATCGACCAAGACTCAGCAGAGACGGAAGATGCAGACACAGCATCGAAACTGCAAAAAAATGCTAGTCGCCGGACTACAGATTTAGTGCGCCTGTACTTACAAGAAATTGGTCGGGTGCGTCTCTTGGGTAGAGACGAAGAAGTTTCGGAAGCTCAAAAAGTTCAGCGCTATATCAAATTGTTGGAATTACGCAACACAGTGGCTTCCCAAGAAGAAGGGCTAATTACGCGCTTCGTGCATTTAATTGAGGTGCGCGACCGTCTGTCTGCACAACTGGGACACAAACCTTCTCTGGAACGCTGGGCATTAACTGCGGGAGTCGGTGACGTACCAGAACTCAAGCGCATTATGGCAGAAGGTAAGCGCCAGTGGGCAGAGTTAGCAGAAATGACGGTGGAGGCGATCGAAAGAATTCAAACGGAAGGCGTCGAAGCTAAAGACCACATGATTAAGGCGAACCTGCGCCTAGTGGTTTCGGTGGCAAAAAAATATCAAAATCGCGGTTTAGAATTGCTCGATTTAATACAAGAAGGAACTCTCGGACTGGAGCGAGCTGTCGAAAAATTCGACCCGACTCGCGGCTATCGGTTTAGCACCTACGCCTACTGGTGGATTCGCCAGGGAATCACGCGGGCTATAGCAACTCAAAGCCGCACCATCCGCCTCCCCGTCCACATCACCGAAAAACTTAACAAAATCAAGAAAGCCCAGCGCAAAATTTCTCAAGAAAAAGGTCGCACAGCAACAATAGAAGATATCGGCGTCGAATTGGACATGACTGCGGCTCAAGTTCGGGAAGTATTGCTGCGAGTCCCCCGCTCTGTTTCTCTGGAAACTAAAGTAGGCAACGAAAAAGATACAGAGTTGGGCGACTTGCTCGAAACCGACAGCATCTCCCCAGAAGAAATGCTGATGCGAGAAGCTCTGCACCGCGACTTGCAGCAATTGCTGGCAGATTTGACCAGCCGCGAGCGAGATGTAATTCTGATGCGCTTTGGTTTGGGCGACGGACACCCCTACTCGCTGGCAGAAATCGGTCGCGCTCTGGACTTGTCCCGGGAGCGAGTTCGCCAAATAGAAGCTAAAGCTTTACAAAAACTCCGCCAACCCAAGCGACGCAACCGCGTGCGCGACTATCTAGAGTCTTTGGGTTAAAGTGGGCCCGCGTGCATTGACCGCTCAATACTGGAACTAGGTAGAAGGCATTCGGCAGAAAACATTCGACAGAAGTAATTATTTCTACTTCAACATAATTTCTCTGTCCTCTGTCTAAGGCTTTCTGGCTAGTTTGCAGTCTGAAATTATCAAAAACCAAATTTTTTATCCAACTTTTTTTCAATAAGCTTCGATATTTGCAAAAAATCTCGATCGTTGTGTATTATTGTCAATAGGCAGACTTTCTTGAGAGGGTCACTATGGCACTTTACACCGCGTCCTCATTTAAAGCCGAACTCAATGACAAAGGCTGGCGGATGACTCCCCAACGGGAAACAATCTTGCACGTGTTTCAAAACCTCCCGAAAGGCAACCACCTGAGTGCGGAGGATTTGTACACTTTGTTAAACAATCGGGGCGAAAACATTAGCTTGTCCACCATTTACCGAACTTTAAAGTTAATGGCAAGGATGAGTCTGCTCCGCGAACTCGAACTAGCCGAAGGTCACAAACACTATGAAATAAACCAGCCGTACCCGCACCACCACCACCATCTAGTCTGCGTTCAGTGCAATAGAACGATCGAATTTAACAACGATTCGATTTTGAAGATTGGCATGAAGCAAGCTGAAAAGTCAGGGCTGCACCTGCTAGACTGCCAGCTAACGATTCATACGGTGTGTCACGAAGCTTTGCGGATGGGATGGCCGTCTTTGGTTTCTAGCAATTGGTCTTGTCCAAGGTCGATCGCCACCAACGGCAGCACCCCCCCGGATGCAGTCGAGTGACATTACACTATTTTTGCAATTTTAGTAGGAATTGTGAGAATTATTAACAAAAATCGGTGCAAGTGCGATCGTACCTGCGCCGAGATAGGGTTTGTGAAAAAAAAGAGCTCGTTTAACGAATGAGCCGCAAATCAGAAACCCGAGGGCTGCTGTGAGTCAGCGCCCCCAAGTCCCGTACTAAAAAATCTGGCTCAACAAATACTCTGTGCTGACCCGGCAACTGCTCGATCGATCGCGTGTTTGGTCGTAGCATCCCAAACTGGGCCGATCGATCCTGTATCAAAGCCGAAGTCTTACAGCCTGATTTACAACTGCTGACTGTTCGCTCCACTAAAATTAACACCGCTGCTAATCGGAACTGCTGGAACAGCCAACCGCCCAGCCAACAGCTTTTGCAACTCGCTCAAAGTCTCCGGAGTGGCAACACCTGTCGCCGGGGACAACTTGTGTTCCTGCTGAAACGACAGCAGCGCCAACTCAGTCTCAGCTCCAAAAACTCCATTGATCGGGCCGGGGTTTTTGCCGAGACTCTTGAGCGCAGACTGAAGCTGTCGGACAGCAGCGCCAGTATCGCCCCGTCGCAGACCGGAAGACAGCGTTTGAGCGGTTGGCTTGTTAGCTTGCTGCAAAGCCGATTGAGTGCTGCGATCGACCCTTCCAGTCCCGAACAGCCCTCGATCTTTCTGAAACCGGCTCAAAGCTGCTTGCGTAGGTCGATCGAACCAACCGTGAATCTGGCTTCTGTAATAACCCAATTGTTGCAACCGCCGCTGCACAACTTCTACTTGTCGGCCTGTGTCACCCAACTTCAAAACATCTGGAGCCTTGGTCTGAAGGTCATCATCCTCAGGAAATGAGGTAATTTGAGCAGCCCTCATTTGGACATCAATCTCCCTCAAAGTAGCAGTATCAGCACAACCGTCAGAAACCAGATTGTAATCTTGCTGAAAACGAGTCACAGCGTAGAGAGTGCGTTCGCGAAACTTGCCGTCAACGCCACCTTCAAAATAGCCCAAAGCTTTTAACTGCCGTTGAATCAAGTCTACTGTCGCCCCTCTGTCGCCGAACCGCAGCCCCTTGCAACCGCCATTTCCCGAAATATTCTCCGGAAGCGTAATGGGGGGAATCGGCCTGGTGAAACTAAACAGCAAAGCTAAAGTTTGTCTGTCAGCAACTCCAGTCACCCGCAGCCGATTGACTCGCTGGAAGTATCTGACTGCATTGAGAGTAATTTCGCGAAAACTCCCTGTGGGAGTGGCTCTGAAGTAGCCTAGCTGCTGCAACCTGCGCTGGAGATCCGAAACATCTGCACCCGAGTCTCCAAAGCTCAGCTCGCTGTAGTTTGTATAAGTAGTTTTAAAAGGTCGATCGTTCTGGTCTAAACTGTTGAGCGCTATCACCGTAGATCGATCGGGCCTACCAGTTAGCGACAGTTGATAGTCTCGCTGAAAATTAGTCAGAGCTTGTTTCGTAACCGAGCCGAGCTGCCCGGTGGAAGTTCTGGGAAAATAGCCGAGCTCCCGCAATCTGTCTTGAACAGAACGCAAATTGGGATAAACCGGGTCTATTTGAGCAAAAGCCGAACCTGCGGCACTCAAAACCGACAGCATCACAGCCAGAGACAGCAAGCGCACATAAGTCTGACTCGATAGGTTTTTCCACTTGGGTGCATCAAAAATTTTTGACTCTGTTGCGGGTGCTTCGCAAACCAGAGCAAGTTCGAGATAGGCGAGGGATTCCATAAATTTTTACTGTGAAATTGTGGCTGGGGTGTAGTAGCAAACTCAAGCTCAGCTTTAGGCTGCTCCTGCTCTATCAAGGCTAAGTTTTACCTGTTTGCGCCAAGCACCCGTTTGTAAAAAATTTGCTCTCAAAAATAATTACAGGTAACAACCAAGATAGCATCGCTGTTCGTACAGACGCGACTGCGAGCAAAAAGTTTGCAGCCACATTTTAGCCTTCCTGAGCAAAAAATGACCAGTTTTTGTGTATTCTTGCCTAAAATTTTATTTGTTTTTACATAAAAATGTTAGTTATTGACTAATACGGTTCACTTACAGCACTTTTTAGGTACGTGAGGTATACAGAGTCATCTACGGACACCGCTTAGCCCAAGTTTGTACATGACTGTTGAATGTACCCCATAAATCTGCAATCTGCTGTAAGATTTTCCTAACAGAGCAACTGTGCGATCGCACTGTCTATTTTTCATTGGTTTTCCCTGTGGGAATCTCTGAACTCAACAGTATTTAGTTATTGACGATCGACTAAATATCCCCACCTTTCCTACTCGCAAATAAGGCGGAGACTTGATTAGACTTCTGGCAAAAACAAATTTTGAACAGGCAAGAAGCCTGTTCAAAATTTGTTTATGAAGATGTATATTGGTTAAGTATTTTTAAACCTCGGACAGTCACTTAAATTAAGCCGAACCGATCGCAAATCAAAGCTACTCCCGTTGCAAAAACAGTAATTCCCAAGGCTACCAGAGGGTTTTGTCCCCTGCTAACCGCAAAAGAAGTTACCACCCCAGCTCCTAAAGCAGCAGTTACAGCGGCAGTCGCCAAATCTCGATCGGGACGTTTGTCGTACATATTTTTTATGGCTAGTAACTTTGAAACTGAAAACTTACATCTATGCACTTAAAACTATCACTATTGCCTCTGCTGCGGTGACAAAAGCCTACGCTTTGCAACTAACCTTAAAATTTTGCTAAGTTTCTTAATATACTCTACTTAAAACAAAAAATAAAGTGCTGTATTTTCGAGTATTGATGTGGGGTTTTAGCTATGGAAACCTTTTTTCTGCGGTGTACTGATGTCAAATTCAGGATTTTGCAAGTGCGTTAGAGAAGTCCTCGAAGAGGATCGCCCCTGGTAGCTCTGGATCTTGGACTGCCAGTCTGCTTATCGTCAATAAACTTAACTTGATTTTAATAACTAAATGTGATATGGGTTTTGGGAAGGTACAGATTAATATGAGATCGATCGCATAAATTTTGGAGCGATCGTTCAAGCTCCGCGCAAATCGAGGCAGATTCAAAACTAATAAATGGAATGAGAGTTTCCTGAAACGATCGGAATTCAAGTGCTCACTACCAAAATATGCCTGTTATTGGACAGGACATAAGATCGGGTATTGTGGTTACTCGCCTTCTACTTTTTCGGTATTGCCACCCTTGACCCAACCTTCGCGGTTGCCATCTTCCACTCGAATTCGCTGCCACTCTTTGTCCGGTGAATCTTCCAAAACTACGACTTTTTCTTTGTAACCAACACCGCCAATGCGGTTGGAGTCGCGGTTGGCACTATCCCGGAGAATTAAACCGATCGGCTGAGTCACTAGAGCTCGGTAAGTTCCCGGTTCCAGCGGTTTCGGAGATGGGGCATCGCTAGAGGTAGAAACAGGGCTGGCTTTGGCTGTTGACTTGGGCCCTGCGGTGGCGATCTGAACTGCTGTTTTATCGTTAGGAAACACAGGTCTTTCGGGCGCGGTAGTTAGCTTAGCGGCAAAGTAAAGTGCAGCAGCTACGCTAGCGCCTGCCATTAGGACGATCGCTAGCAGAAAACCCACTAAAAACTTGAAAACGCTATAAACACTGTTCATATGAAGAAAGAGTTGACAGTTGACATTTTGCGAAAGATAAGGGTTGACAGTTGACAGTTAACCGAAGGAACAACGAAGAGTTGACAGTCGATCGAAAGAATAAAGAATCGGGAATCGGGAAAATCGGGGTGGATGGGATCGACTCTGGGAGGAAAATTTCAGCTTGTGCTTAAGGCCGAATACTGACTATCTGCACAATGTTTTCGATCGACTATCCCTGAATCCGGCGGCTCAAACTGCCGTATCTAGAAGCAAGGCGAGCTTTTCCAGCAGCCGCCCAATCCTGCAAAAATTGGATTTGCTCGCTCGCTGTTCGGGCTAATGGTACCATCTGACTAGCTGATTCTAAAATATCATCAGTGGTAAAGTCTCGATTTTGGCTAAACCCAATGTGCATGGCTTCAATCAAAGTTTGCTCGATTTCGGCTCCTGAAAAATCGGGAGTTTCGTAAGCCAAGCGCTCTAAGTCATAATTTTTGATGCTGTGCGATCGCAACCGCAACAAATGTACCTCAAAGATCGCCCGCCGTTCCTCCTGGCTGGGCAAACCCACAAAAAATATTTCGTCAAACCTGCCTTTTCTGAGCATTTCGGGCGGCAGAGACTGGATGTTGTTCGCTGTTGCGACGACAAAAACAGGTGAAGTTTTTTCCGCCAACCAAGTAATAAAAGTCCCGAATACCCGGCTAGTTGTCCCCGAATCCCCTTTACCGTCCAATCCCCCAAAACCTTTGTCAATTTCGTCAATCCACAGCACGCACGGCGCCAAAGCTTCCGCTAGCTGAATCATTTGTCTGGTGCGCGATTCCGATTCCCCGACTAATCCAGCAAACAAGCGCCCGACATCCAATCGCAACAAGGGTAAATGCCAGTGGTGGGCGATCGCCTTTGCAGTTAACGATTTGCCGGTGCCTTGAATTCCGACTAACAATAAGCCTCTGGGATGTGGCAAACCGTATTGGCGGGCGCGATCGGAAAAAGCACCACCGCGCCGCAGCAGCCATTCTTTGAGATTGTCCAAACCGCCGATATCGGAGATGTTTTCGCGGGCTGGGTAAAAATCCAGAATTTGAGTTTGGCGGATAGTTTGGCGTTTTTCTTCTAAAATCAGTTCCGCATCGTCGGGATGCAGTTCGCCTCTGGTGGCGATCGCCTTTGCCAAAACTCGGCGGATTCGTTCGATCGACAGACCTTGACAGGAGCGCACCATTTCATCCAGCAAACGTCCTTCTATGGCTTGTCCGGTAGCCCCGAGAAGTCTTTCCACCTCAATTTTTATTTCCGCCGCCGCAGGCAGGGGAAACTCCAAAACAGTGATTACTTCGCTGAGGTCGTCCGGGATCGAAGTTATCGGAGATACGATGACAATATTTTTGGGTACAGATTTGAGGAGTCTCGCCAAATTTCGCAGCTTGCGGGAAATCGAGACATCTTCTAAAAATCGCTGAAAGTCTCGCAAAATAAAGATTGCTGGCGCGCCAGCAGGCAATTTTTCGATAAATTCTAAAGCTTGTAGTGGGTTGCGCTTGCCAAAACCGGCATCGTTGGGATTGCCTTGATAGCCATCTACAAAATCCCAGATGTAGACGGCGCGAGAACCCTGTTTTTTGGCGCATTGGGCGATCGCGACTTCTACGCGCTCTTCTTCCCGTGTGGGAATGTAAATTAGGGGATAGCGCGATCGTAGCAGCAGTTCAAACTCGTCGCTAAAAATAGTCATTAGTTATTAGTCATTAGTTGTTAGTTGTTAGTTGTTATTTGTTAGTTGTTATTTGTTATAGCCTTTCTCAAAAAAGTGAGGTATGCCCTATGCCCTGTCCGTGAGTAGCTCATATGAGAGCTTGAAAGGCTATATTTGTTATTAGCTAATGCCAACTGCCAACTGCCAACTGCCAACTGCCTATTGACTAAGGCAATTGCCGTTTAAGTGCCGCCAGAGACGCCCAGCGACTGTCAGAGATTGTTTCTGAGCTTTCTGTCTCTTCGGCATCATCCTCATTTAAATCTATTCCCGGACATTGAGTATCGCATAGCTGTTTGTGTGGTAGTTCCAAACACATTTGTTGGTAAACCCAATCGCTCGGATAGAAAGAACCTGTGGGAGATAAATTTTCCACCAAATCTTCTAAATCAACTTCAAATTCTCCTGAACTTGCATCAGCCTCACTCACTTTTTCTTCGAGCCAAATTATTTCCGATGATTGAATTTTCAAACGGTGATTGTATTGTTTTAGGCATCTGTGACAGCTAAGAGTCACAATTGTTTCTGCTTTTGCCTTCACCTCAAGAAAATTCCCTTTGTGAGTAACTTGCAGTCGCCCCCGCACCGGAGTAAGAGTTTCTAAATCTGGGAGAATTTCTTCAAAATCAATGACCTCTTTCCGCTCAGTTTTTGTGAGTAGATGAGGGATATAAATTGTCTCCATAATTATCTTTCGCCGTTTTATTATCCTGGTCTCAAGTCAAAAGCCAGTCGATTTTAGATTTATTTACTTCACAGATGAATCTGGGAGCTTAAACAAAAGTCTAAAATTTTGGGAGCATCCACGAATGGCATCGCGGCTTATACCTGTTTTTTGTTGGGGGTCAAAAGTCAAAAGTCAAAAGGAATAGCTAATTTTTGGCTTTTTCCTTTTTCCTTTTTTCCTTTTTTACCGTCAGCACAGCCGCACTACCAAACACCGAGTCGATTTTAGATTCTTCGGCTTCGCGAGCGAACAAGTTTTAGATTTCAGATTTTAGATTTGACAAGGGCAGATGAATCTGGAATCTTGAACAGGAGTCTAAAATTTTAGGATCTGCACGACTTAATTCGGGGCGTCCTTGTTTGGGATGACTCAGCGCAGCCGCACTACCAAACGCCGATCGGTATCTTGGCCTTGACTGTAAGTTTCTATATCCTCACATTCGCTCAAAAAGCTGTGGACTTGACGGCGTTCTGCCGAAGACAGCGATTTGAGTTCAACTTCTCCTCCAGTCGATCGCGCTTGCTCTGCTGCGGACTCTGCCATCGATCGCAGTTCTGCTTGGCGGCGGAGGCGATAGCCGTTGAGTTCGACTGTATAAGGCACCGGCTCGTCTGATTCGTGAGCGATGTTTGCAACGGTGTTGCACAGGTACTGAATCGCATCTAATACGTTAGCGTCTGGCCCGATTAAGATCGCAACTTGTTCGGCAGTAAGATTGCTTTCATCTATTGTCATCCAATAGCAATCTTCTTGCTGTTGGCTGACAACGTTCGAGGGAATTGCGGACAGTTTTAGAAGTTCTTCTAACCATTGCTGTCCGCGCTGCATTTCTGATTCTTTCATGTTAACAATCAAGCCTTTTTCTTAGAACGGCCCGGCTCGAAGGGAAGTGCATCTAATCCCTGTTCTTTTTTTGTTTTCGCCTCTGCTTCGTCCACGATTTTTTGGAGGTTTTCGGGCAGTGGTTCTCTCGACAAAATAAACGATTGAACTGTTTGGAAGATGTTAGCAATCAGCATATACATCAACACGCCAGCGGGGAGCGGGAAGAACAAAAACATCCCCGAAAATATTACAGGTGTCAGTTTGTTGACTGTAGCCTGTTGGGGGTTGTCATTTGGCCCTTGTGCTTGTCCCGAAAGAGTTTGGTTGATGTACAAACTGATACCGAAGCCGAGGATCATCACCAGAATATCCCAGTGGATGGTACCGTCTGGGTCGATCGCGCCGACGCGGCCTAGAGCTTCGATAAACAGGAATCCTTTGTTAGTAGCCAATCCGGGGATTGTGCCTTGAACTGTGGCTTCACCGGGCGCTAAGGCTACGATGTTTCCTTGTTCGTCTACCTTGACGAATTCTTCGCCTTTGATGACTTTCCAGCGGGGAACAAAGTCAACTTCGCTCTTATTTTCTGCTGCTAAAGCTTCTAGAGGTTTGCCGTCTGGCGTCTTAAATTCAACCTTAGTTGTATCGCCGACTGCGAGTTTGTCTCCGCCCGGGATCAAGCCCACAACAGGAGCGTGAAATGTACCCGTCACGTAAATATTTTGTGGTGGCGTAGCAAAGGCTTGCGGTTGAACAGTTTCGATTTGTTCTTTCGGCAAAACTTGGACGTTGACGCTGTAATTCACGTCTGAAAACGGCGACCCGCGCAGCGTTGCGAACAGTGCAAACAGCACCGGCATTTGCAGCACCAACGGGAAGCATCCTGCTAGAGGATTGCCGAATTCTTTGTAGACTTGGCTCATTTCCTCCTGCTGTTTAGTAGGATTGTCTTTATAGAGTTTTTGAATTTGATCTACTCGCTCTTTCATCAACGGCTGCGCTACTTTCATGCGTCGCATATTGCGAAGAGAGCCTGCGTTGAGAGGATAAAGAGCAAAGCGAATCACGAGCGTCAGAGCTACGATCGCTAAACCATAGCTTGGCACGATCCCGTAGAAAAAATCTAGGATCGGCAGCATGAGGTTGTTGGAAAGAAACGAGATACCAAAATCCATTCGCTTTGAGTTAATTTAGGTGCTCTTTGTTTGCTGTTGAGAACTATTTTTACCCGCTGAAGGCGGGCCGCCTCAACTTATAGGCTGTTGTCTCTATCTTAGGACATTGCCTGTCGATCGACCGCCCGCTACCAGATTTTTGTAATCAGGAAAGCCACTAATCGCACTGACTTCACCCAAAAATGGATACAACCCCCCCGAAAATAGTCGTGGATATCCAAAAATTTTAGATTTCTGTTAAACATCCCAGATCGATACTGTGGAGTAAATCTAAATTCTAAAATCGACTGACTTGGGTCTCAAATCAGGGTGAAAGCGGTTCGGTTATTTAGTTTGAGCCGCGTTAGCTTTTTGAGCGGGTGCGGGCAGTTTTTCGTTAATGTAGTCATACATTGCTCGAAATTTCGGAATCGATCGCAGTTCCAAGCGGCTGCCATTTTTCATGGTCAGCACCATATCTCCGTAACTGCCGAAACCCCGAGGTACTGTGACGATTTTGACTATATCTGAGTAGATAACGTCTGTGCGTTCGCCTCCCATCCAACCGCTAGTTACCGACACTCGGCGGTTGGTAATCCGGTAGCGCAGCCACAGCGCCCGGACAATTGATCCTACTGCGAGGGGGATTCCTACCACAGTCAGCCCCAGCAGTAAGTTGATAATCAAATCTCCTGGCGCGGGGCCGCCTTCATAATATACTTCCTCTCGAATTCCCATCTAATACCTCGGCTTCTACCAACAACTGCTCTAATTCTTGCAGAATTTCTGCATAATTGCACTCTTGTGCGATCGGACGCACCACAATTACTAAATCCCACCCGAATTTTAATCTGGGCAATAGCTGTCGCAAAGCAGCACGAATCTGGCGCTTGATCCGGTTCCGGACTACGGCGCGCTTGCTAACCTTGAGGCTGATAGAAATGCCTGTGCGAGTTGGCGGCACCGATTTCTCGGCTGAGGGCTTGCTTAATTCGATGCTTTTGGGTTTGCGCAGAGCTCTCAAGCTCAAATGAGCCGAGTTGCGGCGCATTCCCTTGCGGTAGACGGCACTGAAGTCTTTTCGGTGCTTGAGTCGGTTTGTAGGAGGCAACATGGCGTTGGGCGATCGTTGAGACTTCTCAACTAAGAGTGCAGTGCTAGACTGCGAGGCGGTGGCGACCTTTGCTGCGGCGGGCTTTGATTACCAATCGACCTGTTGCGGTGCGCATTCTGGCCCGAAAACCGGATGTTCTTTTTCTTTTGCGGCTGGTTCCGTGGAGGGTTTGCTGTGTCATTTTGATTTCTCCGAGCTTGTTACTTTACTTTTGATTAATATTCACAATCTTCTAGTTTACCATAGAGTGGTTTTCTTGGCAATAAGATTTTTATGAGTGGATATGTATTGAGAGTTGAGTGAAGTGGCGATCGTAGCCTTGAATGATTGGAAAAGCCTAGAATCCAGATTTATTTAAGTGCTGCGAGTTTATGAACGGTTGAAATCTATTGAAAGCATTCCCCAAAAAAATTGATGTTTGAAAAACAATGCGTTAAAATGCCAGATATAGCCAACGGTCAAAAAAAAATGAATACCACAGTATTAACCCAGAGTCCGAATCCTTTAACCCAATTAACTTATCAAGTTCTAATTGAAAAGCACGAGGAAGACCTCTACAGCGCTATAGTTTGGGAATTGCCAGAGTGTAGAAGCTCAGGTTCTAGTAAAGAAGAAGCTTTGAAAATTTTGCACCGATTATTGACCGAGCGTCTAAAAAGAGTCGAAATAGTCTCTCTGACAGTAGACATTCCCAAAGCTGAAAATCCTCTGATGAAGTGGGCAGGAGCCTTTAAAAACGATCCGCACTTTGATGAGATGCTAGAAGATATTGCAGAACTGCGCCGCGACAGGAATGCAGAAATGGCAGAATATTACGATCGACTAGATGAAGCAGAAGCTACCAATAAAATTGAGGTGGAGGAAACGGCTAAGTGACTTTGTGGATATTTGATACAGACCATGCCACACTTTTTGGGCAGGGGAATCCACCAATAGTGCAGCGTGTCAGTGAAGTTAATCCAAAAGATATTGCCATTACGATCGTTACATTTGAAGAACAAATGTATGGACGACTTAACCGTATCAGACGAGCGAAGTCAGAGGATGAAATAATATCAGCTTATGCAAATCTGCGAAAAACCATTAACTATCTAACCGATTTTGAGTTGCTTGACTTCGAGCGAGATGCTCAACATTATTATATAGATTTTTTGAGGCAAAAAATCCGCGTTGGCACGCAAGATTTACGGATTGCCGCCATCGCACTTTCAAACAGCGGTGTTCTACTTACCCGGAATCGCCGAGATTTTGAAAGAATCCCTGGACTGAGGTTTGAAGACTGGTCTGTGCAATGATTGGGATGTGCGATCGAACACGATATAGTTGCTGAAAAAAGTTCGTAAGCGTTGCCCGCCCCTACGGGAGGCTCATCAACGAAGAGGATCGCCCTTCGCGCAAAATAGGGAAAACAGAACAACAGCATGACACTGATATAACGGATACGGGAATGATATTGCAAGGGCGATCGCAATACGCGGTAAAATATCACCAAATACTGATTTGGAGTTCCTAGGTCAATGCGTATTGAACCTTACGACGCTCATCAACTTGATGCAGTCATTAATCTTTCGCTGCGAGCATGGGCTCCAGTTTTTGATTCGATTCAGAAAGTGATGGACTTGGATGTGTACCGGGCATTCTATCCCGATAATTGGCGTGTGAGCCAACAAAAGGCTGTTGAGGATGTCTGCGCTGCGGAGGACACAAATGTATGGGTGGCGATCGACGGTGGTTCAACTGCGGGCTTTGTAGCCGCCAAACTAAACTTGGAGGACAGTATGGGTGAAATCTACATGGTTGCTGTCGATCCAGACTTTCAAGGTCAAGGGATTGGCACTGCTCTGATAGAATTCGCTTTGAATTGGATGAAAGATGCTGGAATGTCTGTTGCTATGGTCGAAACCGGAGGCGATCCGGGTCATGAAAGAGCACGTCGCACCTATGAAAAGCTGGGCTTCGGGCTGTTACCAGTCGCCAGATACTTCAAGAAGCTTTAGATATGCAGGATTGGTATCATACAATCCTGAGTCCGGTAGTATCGTGGTACTGTCTAATCAAGTTATAGCATAAGTGTCAGCTCAGCTCTTTCTCATCGATCGAGTGGACTTTTCATTGCCCGCCCACTTCGATCGGGATGAGCGTTTTGCTGATGTACTTGAAGTTCTCAAATTTCTTCAGAGAGGTGAGTTTTGGATATCATTGAAGTACCGTTCAACAGTTTTATTGGAATTGAGAGAGTAAGTCAACCCAGCGAAGTTCTGCTTAAACTAAGCAATTCTCCAAATTACCAAAATCACCTGAATACTGTTCATGCGAGTGCTCAGTTTGCTCTTGCTGAAGCTTGCAGTGGAGAATATCTATTAAGTCGCTTCAATGGAAATTCATCTGACTACGTTCCAGTGGTGAGAAGAGTTGAGGTTAAGTATAAAAAACCAGCCACCGGAGAGATATATGCAAAAGCTCAAGTCTCTGATGACGAATTTCAAAGGTTTATAAATGCTCTACAAGCAAAAAGTAGAGCAATGTTATCTATTAGTGTTGACATCGTGGACTCTAATAATATTATTACGATGAGTGCTTCTATTGAATGGTTTGTTCAGAAACTAAAGCAATAGGGAGCCTAACTTTCCAAGATGATATTGCAAGGGCGATCGCCTTGGCCGCATCCGAATGAGTGTAAGGGCGAAGCCCCTACGAAGATATTTGCAAAACACAGATGCACCCGATCGCCCTTAACCGCAAATAATCAAATCCCCGACTTCTAACATTCCCTTATTTCAGTTCCACATTTACCGTAGCAGACATCCCCGGTGCAATCCGCGATTCGTAGCCTTTAATGCTTTCGGCATCAAATACAACTTTCACCGGAATCCGCTGCACAACTTTGGTGAAATTGCCAGTCGCATTATCGGGAGGCAATAGAGAGAATTGAGCGCCAGAAGCAGGGGAGAAACTATCGAGACGGCCTTCAAATTTGCGGCCGCCAAAAGCATCTAATTTGATTTCTACTTTTTGGCCTGGTTTCATGTTTGCCAGTTGCGTTTCTTTGAAGTTGGCAACTACCCACAAATCGTTGCTGACGATCGCCATTAACGGAGTTCCCGACTGCACCCGCTGTCCGACTTCCACGGACTTGCGGCCGATTTGTCCGGCTGCTGGTGCGGTGATATTCGTGTAGGAAAGTTGCAGTTGAGCGTCTTTGACCGCAGCTTCCGATTGGGCGATCGCAGCCTTAGCAGCATCATACTGCGATCGACTAACTTTAGTTTGCTCGCCCGTAGCTTGAGCCTGTTGCAATCCGCCCTTCGATGCAGCCAGTTTGGCTTGGGCGGTGCTGATACCTTCTTGGGCTACAGCGACTTTAGCTTGGGCGCTGGCGATGCCGACTTTAGCCTGCGCGACTTGAGCTTCGGCTTGTTTAACTCCTTCTTGAGCTTGGGCTACTGCTGCGATCGCTGCGGTGACGCCTTCGGTGGCTTGGGCTAACCGCGCTCTAGCTTGGGCAATTCCTTGTTGGGCTGCGGTGGTTTGGCCGACAGCTACTTCATAGGCTGCTTTCGATGCGTCTAGTTGCTGGCGGGCGATCGCACCTTCTTGCTGCAAGCTTTCGTACCGTTTGTAATCTGCTTGCGTTTTCACGAGATTAGCTTGCGCTTGCACTAGCTGAGCTTGCGCTGCGGCAATGCCGGCTTCGGCTTCCGTCACTTTGGCTTGCGCTTGCGGAATTCCGGCTTCAGCTTGGGCGACTTTGGCTTGTGCTGCGGGGACGCCAGCTTCCGCTTGGGCGACTGCGGCTTCGGCTGCGGGTACGCCTTGTTGGGCTTCCCTAATTGCTGCTTGGGCGGTGGAAATGCCAGCGTTGGCGGTGCCGATATCTCCTTGGGCTTGGGCTGTTTTACCTTGGCTGGTTTGAGAGGCTAGGGAAATATTGGCGCTTGCTGCTTCGGCTTGGCGGCGGGCGTTTTCTAAGGCTGCTTGGGATTGTTGCAGTTTAACTTGGTAGTCGCGGGGGTCGAGTTTCAGCAGCAGTTGGCCGGGTTTTACTTGTTGGTTGTCTTGTACCAAGACTTCGCCGACTGTACCGTTGAGGCGGCTGCTGATTTGATAGATGTGTCCGGCTACTGTGGCGTTTTCGGTTTCTTGGTGGATGGAGCTGTATTGCCAGTAATGGTAGCCGAAGTTGCCTGCGGCGATCGCCCCGATGCCCAGCGCTGCAAAAATCAGCGGTTTCTTGGACTTTTTCTTCGGGGTTGCAGGCGGTAGGGGTGCTTGCAGTTCTGTTTCTGTGCCTGTTTTGACATCGGCGGGGGCACTGATTTGTGTCTCTGGGGCGGGGATTACTGGTAGGCTTTTTGCGATTGTGTTGTCGTCATCGATCGGCTTTTCTAACAGGGCTACTGCTTTGCCGTTACCGTTGAATTCTGCTGGGTTGATTTCGTTTGTGCCTTTCATGGTATTTGACTCCTGATACTTTAGTAAGATGTCGTTTGTTTAGGGTACGTAGTTTTTATTTAGTAAGACTGCTGTTTTTAAGAGTGCGTAGTATTTTTCGGTTATTTGTAATGTAGTCGAGGTAGATGCTGCTGCGCTTCTGCCGTGAGAATGATTTGTCGGTTTAGGAAAGATTGACGATCGCCCGATCGATCAATTGGGACAAGAGTTGGCGATCGGCTTCTGGAATGCCAGTCATTGACTTCTCTCGGATCTGGGCTACCAGCGGCGGCAGCACGTCTTGCAGTTCCCTGCCTGCATCCGTCAGCCAAATGCGCCAAATGCGACGATCGCGCGTGTCTCTCTCGCGGCGGACTAAGCCTCTTTCTTCCATGCGATCGAGCACGCCTGTGAGTGTACCGCCTACCTGTTGCAGTTTGTCGCCAATACTGGAAGTTGGCAACCCGTCTTCTTGCCACAAGCAGCACAGTACCAGCCAGTGAAAAGGTGTCAGCCCAAATGGTTCGAGTGCTTCTTGCAGCCTGCGAGTCCCTAGCTGCCCCAGCAGTTTGATGCGGTAGCCCATGCTGTAGGGGGCGAGCACATCGTGCCACTGGGCTAAATTTGGGCGATCGACTGTGGATGTAGTAACCATAGGTTTATTACTTAGCGTTCGTACAATAAGTGTAAGATATTTTTTGGGTTCTGTCAAGTAATATGACCGGGGTTTGGGCGTTACGGGCTCCATGCCCGTTCCACAATACCTAAATTTTGTAGTGGCACAGGCTCCATGCCTGTGTTCAAACAGGTTATTGAGCGACGTGTAGCTTTCAATAATATTATCGATCGCACCCTCAACCACCCTAGTACCGGATGTCCGCCTTAGGAAGTGTGTTTACACTTCTTAATTGTTCTTAACAGACTCGCCGGGAATTACCCATCAAGAAAGCAGTGGAGGAACAGCGCAGCGTCTTCGGCAACCGAGAAGGTTGGGGATGAAAGGCAGGTGGATGCAGCGCAGCGGAGTCCACAAACTACCGAGAAAGCAACGAACAGAAGATTTGTTTACTACTATCCTATTTTTGTAGTAAGATACTGGAATGATCAAAGCAGTCAAAGTCAGAATTTATCCATCCGACGAGCAGAAAGAAGCGCTGTCAAAAGCGTTTGGCTGTGCTCGTTGGTTTTGGAATAATTCACTGGCCCAGACCAATCGGCTCTATAAAGAAACCGGGAAAGGCTTATCTCAGCAAGGAATGAATGACCGCCTACCAGGGCTAAAAAAAGAGTTTGAATGGTTGGCCCAACCTTATAGCCAAGTGCTGCAATCGGTCTCATTGAACCTGTCGAGGGCTTTTATCAACTTCTTTGAAGGTCGGGCAAAATTCCCTAACTTCAAATCTAAGTTCGACAAGCAGTCGATTCAATATCCTCAGAATGTCAAAATCACCGATGAAGGCTTGAAGCTGCCTAAGTTGGGTGTGATTCTCGCCAAGATTCACCGCGTTCTTGACGGCAAGCTAAAAACTGTCACCGTCTCTATGACACCAGCGGGCAAGTATTTTGCCTCATTGCTGTTTGATGACGGGGTGCCAGAACTGGGTAAATCCAGTGACGGCAAGGCGGTCGGGATTGATTTGGGGTTGACTCACTTTGCCATCACGTCAGATGGATCAAAGTTTGACAATCCGAGGGTGTTGAAAAAGCGGGCCAAGAACCTGAAGCGTAAGCAACAAAAGCTATCGCGTAAAGTCAAAGGTTCAAATACTCGGAAGAAGGCGAAACGCATTGTGGCGAGAGTCCACGAGCGGATTGCTAATACCCGAAAGGACTTCCTGCATAAGCTCTCACGCAAAATGGTGAACGAAAACCAAGTCATCTGCGTCGAGAATTTGGCAGTGAAGAATATGGTGAAAAATCACAATCTGGCTAAAGCAATTAGTGATGCCAGTTGGGGCGAATTTACCCGAATGCTTGAATATAAAGCAAGAGAGGAAGGGAAGTGCTACGTTGAAGTAGATCGTTTTTTCCCTTCCTCAAAGACTTGCTCAGTCTGTCTCAATCGAGTTGGTAGCTTGCCTTTAGATGTTCGCTCATGGCAGTGTCAAAGCTGTGAAACAAAGCATGACCGGGACGTGAACGCAGCGGTCAATATTCGAGATGAAGGACTCCGTATTTTAGCGTTAGGAACTAGCGCTACTGCCAATGGAGGGAAGGTAAGTCCAAGGTCTGGAAGGCGTAAGTCATCCGTTTCTAAGGCACTACCCGTTGAAGTTGGAAGCTCCGCCCAGGGCGACCGAAGCGCTGAGGGCGCGTAGGAAGTAGGGCGGGGTAGTTCACACTAGAAAGAGTAAATCTACTCTCAGATCGGAATTTATGTTGCTTCCCGCCGACAAACGCACCAAGTTAGACGACACCGACGACAATCTGTTCTATGCCTATCCCCGGTTTGTGACGCACGTAGACGAGGGATTCATTCAGCAACTAACCGATTTGTATCGGGAACGGCTGAAACCGAATACTCAGATTTTCGATATGATGAGCAGTTGGGTGTCTCACTTGCCCGAAGAAATGGAATTTGCCCATGTCGAAGGGCACGGGATGAATGAAGAGGAGTTGGCGAAAAATCGCAGACTGAATCATTATTTCTTGCAAAATTTGAACGCAAATCCTAAATTGCCGCTGCCGGATGCAGAGTTTGACGCAGTTGTCAACTGCGTTTCGGTACAGTATTTGCAGCACCCGGATGCGATTTTTGCCGAGATTCATCGGATTTTGAAGCCCGGAGGAATCGCAATTATCAGTTTTTCCAACCGGATGTTTTATCAAAAAGCAATTGCGGCTTGGCGGGAAGGCTCGGAGGGCGATCGGGTAGAATTAGTTAAGGGTTACTTTGATGCTGTCAAAGGAGCGAACATACCCGGATTTAGCAAGCCCGAAGTAATAGTTCGCAAGGCTAACTTGCCGAGTTTTATGCAAATGCTGCGGATCGGAAGCGGCGATCCGTTTTATGCGGTAGTTGCTTACCGCCAAAGTTAACAATAGGAGTTTGGGTTTCGCTGTCTATCGACCCGAACCCAAATGTGAATAGGGCAAGCATCTTGCCTGCCCTAAAAAATACCAAATCTCTTGACCTTTTGTGGCGACGATCCAGTCGCGCAACAATATTTAACCCCACCCAAATAATGATGAATTTTGGAGAAAGATTAAATCAGATTAAAGAGAACAAGTATGTCAGAGTTTTTGTAATATATTTTATATTGCTGGCTCTGCTAACAAAAACAGATATTCAATCTGTGGCTGACGCTTCTAGAATAGCCACAATTAAGTCTTTGGTCGAATATCAAACTTTTACGATCGATCGTTCTCAAATTGAAAATTCCCAGTTATTTACGATCGACAAGTATTTTTTCAACAACCACTTCTATTCCGATAAACCGCCGCTGCCAGCACTTATGGGGGCGGCAGTTTATTTTTTGTTAAGAAACCTCTGGGGTATTGATTTATCAAATAATTTGGAATTTACTTATTATTGCGTTACGTTAACAACTGCGGGAATCCTATCTTGTATAGGTTTAGTGTATTTCCATAAAATTTTAATAGAAATATTTGAGATAGAGGAAGTGTGGGCGAATATAACAACATTCTTGGCTGCAACCGGAACTTTAATTTTGCCTTATTCACTTACTTTTAACAATCACAGTCTGGCTGCCGGATTCCTGATAATCAGTTTGTACTACTTATTGAAATTTGAACCTAGCGAAATCATGAATGTTATCCTTTGCGGTGTTTTCGTGTCAATCGCGGGTAATGCTGACATCACGTGCTTTTTATTTATTCCTTTTTATCTGGTTTTCTATACAATCAAATCAATCAAGTCTGGAGCGGTATTTTTTCTGTCATGTATTCCTTTATTGTCCATCTATTTATGCTTAAATATATATCTTTCGGGCAGCATAGTTCCGCCTGCAATGAATGCAGCGTTGTGGGAGTATCCTGGGTCTCTTTTTAGTAAGGAAAATCTGTCCGGTCTGGTAACACAGAAGAGCTTTTTAGGGACAATGAAATATGCGTTTACTTTGTTTTTAGGCAATCGAGGATTGTTCTCGCACACTCCTATTCTGTGCTTCTCATTTATAGGTATTATGGCAGTTTTAAGACAAAGAAGATTGCCGTACAAAATGCCATACCTGTACGGTCTTGCAGCGTCTGTAGCTTTCATGCTAATCTATACCTTTCGCACAGTTGGGTACGGTGGGTACTCCTACGGTGTCAGATGGTTTGTCGCTCCTATGTTTATATTGTGCTTACCCTTAAGTCAAATTATGAACCAAGTTAGAAGCTCGCGGTTGCTGAAAAAGTTTTTTGTAGTTATGGCCTGTATGTCGATCGCAATTTCTCTGGTGGGGACTTACAATCCATATCCCAACGATTCTACTGGGAAAGTAAACCTTGGTGGCGCTTATGCTTCGCGATATACATTTCTGGTTAATGCCAATAACATCGTAAATCACTCTTCAGTTATGTATAAAATTAGTTTCGCCGTCAGCGGTGTTGCCATATATTTTATGTTCAACAGGTTATTGAAAAAATTAAATGAAAATCCAAACATCCTTCGCGATAATAATGTAGTGTAACGCAGCAAGGCAATCTATATAATTATGAAACCATATCAGCAAATAGAAATTAACGAATGCGGCGAGCCTTTAGTCCCAATTCCACCAGAATATTTTGCCTTTGAAACACCACACCCTTATCAAAAGTTGGGTGCTCCGTATCACAACAGCAAAACAAATTCGCCTTACTATTTGCGGCAAGGAGTTGTAGATAGTTTAGTCGCAGCTCAAACTCAGCTACAGCAAAATCATCAAAATTTGCAAATTCTGATATTTGATGCTTATAGACCCGTAGAAGTTCAGCAATTTATGGTCGATTATACTTTTAATCAAATTGCTGTAGCTCAAGGCTGCGAATTTCCGGTTTCGGAAGACAAACGGCAAGTGATTATAGAACACGTATATCAATTTTGGGCGGTACCGAGCCTCGATCGCGCGACGCCTCCGCCTCACAGTACGGGTGCGGCTTTAGATGTAACTTTGGTCGATAAAAATCAGCGGCAAATTGATATGGGTTCTGCGATTGATGAAATATCAGAACGTTCTTATCCCGATTATTATGCTGCGGGCGATGAGCCACAAAAACAGGAATATCACCGCCGCAGGCAAATATTAAAAAATGCAATGAATGCTGCTGGTTTTCAGCAGCATCCTCATGAATGGTGGCATTTTTGTCAGGGCGATCAGATGTGGGCTTGGTTGACAAATCATAACAATAGCGGTACTCAAGTTATCGCCAGATACGGCCGCTATTAAACGATTTTAGATTTTAGATGACTGAAGGCTCGATCGCCATAAATCATTTGGATTGCAACCGACAAGATATTGAGAACGTTCTCCATTGCTCAAACCCCTGCTTTGATTACTTCTGTCACAGGTCAACCCTCAAGCGGTCAACTGTCAATTCTTTCTTGTTTTAGGTTGGCTATTGCCAGCGGGGTAGCGGTGCTTTAAAATTAACAAGAGCGAACAAGTGCAGGCAAATTCAGCCAGCACCGCAAACCCTAAAGGATAACTCAGAGTTCACCCAATGAAAGCACTCATCCTCTCTGGCGGCAAAGGAACACGGTTGCGTCCCCTCACCTATACGGGTGCTAAGCAGTTGGTTCCTGTGGCAAATAAACCGATACTGTGGTACGGAATTGAAGGAATTGTGGCGGCTGGGATTACGGATATTGGGATTATTATTAGTCCCGAAACCGGCGAAGAGGTGAAGGCGAAAACAGGAGACGGCTCTCGTTTTGGTGCAAAAATTACTTATATTTTGCAAGCAGAGCCGGCGGGACTGGCTCACGCGGTGAAAGTTGCCAGACCATTTTTGGGCGATTCTCCGTTTATTATGTATTTAGGAGATAACTTAATTCAAAATTCGTTAGATCCGTTCTTAGAGATTTTTGACAAACAAAAACTAGACGCTCTAATTTTGCTGCGCCCAGTTCCCAATCCTAGCTCTTTTGGTGTTGCTAAAGTAGATGAAAATGGGCGAGTTTTGCAGTTAGTAGAAAAACCGAAGGTTCCGCCGTCAAATTTAGCACTGGTAGGCATTTACTTTTTTGCTCCCAGCATTCACGAGGCGATCGATCAAATTGAACCTTCGCCCCGGGGCGAACTCGAAATTACTGATGCTATCCAACAGCTCATCAATCAGCAAAAACAAGTAGAAGCCTGCAATTTAGAGGGTTGGTGGCTGGATACAGGTAAAAAAGACGATTTGCTGAGTGCCAACCAAATCATTTTAGATAGCTGTGTAGTAGCTTCAACGGAATTAAAAGTAGACGCCAAAAGTCAAATAATCGGGCGAGTACAAGTAGGTGAAGGCACGGAAATCATTAATTCTACAGTTCGCGGGCCTGTGGTAATTGGGGAAAATTGCCGCATTGAAAATAGCTTTATCGGGCCTTACAGCAGTATTGCCGATCGCGTGACGATGATTGATGCTGACATCGAACACAGTGTAATATTGCAAGGGGCGAAAATAGTTGGCATTCACCAGCGGATTGTTGACAGCGTGATCGGACAGCGCGCACAACTGACTAACGCCCCGCCGCGTCCGAAAGCTCTGCGGTTTATGATCGGTGATGACAGTCAAATCGAGTTAGTTTAAATAGACTTTGGGACAATAGTGCCAAAGTCTATTTACGGGATAACGCGCAGCTTGTAGTGTAGGGCGCACAACGCGTACCCATGGACGGATAATTCACTAGATCCCGCGCAGCACGCGCCCTACACTCAGGGGATGGTGCGCCACAAGCACCATACAAAAAAGAGGCGAAAAATTGCAGTACCAAGAAATACCAACTCAACAAATCATAGATAAATTGCGGCAAACTTTGGAGCCGCAAATTGGTATTGCCGATCCGTCGCTGTCTGGAAGAAAAAATAGTCGAGTCCGAGATGAAGATGACGAAGATATCGCGCTGTTGAAGAGCGGTTTCGATATTTATAACGTCCCAATTACATCTTACCAAAGGCGCCTCGGTTCCGCAGTTATCGCCGTCAGAAAAATAGTCCGCAAATTGCTCAGACCCGTACTAGAACGACAAGTTATTTACAATTTTGCTAACACCCGCGTGGTGCAAACTTTGAGCGCGCAGTTGCAAAAATTGCAAGAAAACCAACAAAATCTAGAGAAACAAATAACCTCGGAATTCAGCAGCGGATTTCCCGAAGTTACAGCACAGCTTGAAACTCAACAACAGGCGATCGCAAATTTTCAGTCTGAAATAGAGCAAATCAAAGCAGTGCAGCAGCAACATACTGCTATTTTACAGGAGATTACCGCTCAATTGGGCGATCGACCGCCATCAAATATCAAAAATGACCAAAAATAATTTGCTCGCCAGCCCCCAATGTATTCGTAAGAGTAATCCTTAAATAAAAAAATGCCAACCATTCAATTCTTAAATACTTCAACTTTTAAATCAAAAATCACTCAATTCATTAATCTAAAATCTAAAATCGAATGACTGTACTGCCAATATGCTCGTTTATTATAGTCAACTATAAAGGTCTGCGCCACACCAAAGATTGCTTAAAATCTCTCCAAAAACTTGCGTATCCAGAAGAGCAACTGGATTTAATCGTAATTGATAATTGCTCTCAAGACGATTCCGTTACTTCACTAGGCGAACTGTTTCCCAAAGTTCGGATATTTGTTAATTCCGCCAACAACTTCGCAAAAGCTCTCAACCTGGGCATCAGCGAAGCAAAAGGGGAATATATCGCGTTTCTAAATAACGATGCAACCCTTGACAGTCACTGGCTGGAAATATTAGTAAAACGGCTAGAGACTGAAAAACAAATCGGTGCTGCTAGTGGCAAATTGCTGTTTAAAGACGGGCGAATCAACAGCGTCGGAATTCAGCAATTACCTAATTATTATTGGCAAGATATCGGTTTTGGCGAAAAAGATGCGGGACAGTACAATACAGAAAAGGAAGTAGAAGGGCTTTGTTGGGCGGCGGTGCTGTTTCGCAGGGAATGTCTGGAAGATGTCGGGCCGATTGATGAAGATTTTGTGATGTATTTTGAAGATGTAGAGTTTGCCAAACGCTGCCAAAAACGCGGGTGGAAAATGCTTTATACTCCCGCAGCTATCGCCCATCACGAGTATAGGGGTTCGAGTAAAGGTAGCAAACTCACTGAGTATTTTTGCAACCGCAATCGGTTTTTGTATTTGGCGAAACACGAACCTCTGCAATTAGTGAAATCGATTCATACTTCGGATTTTTTTAGTAACAAACAGTACGATTTGCTGTTCGAGAGCTTGTTTTTCGCGATTAAAAAACTGCTAGATTATCAAAAACCGGAAATCATCGCCGCGGTACTGCCGCAATTGATGGAAAAGTTGGCGGTGATTTACAGCCGCAGCAAGGTCGATCGCATTTTACCTCGATTGGAAGTGGTGCGGGGCGATCGCAAAATGTCGATCGCAATTTACGATCACGGACTGCATTTTATCGGCGGGGGGCAAAAATACGTTGCTACCGCCGCCTCGCTGCTGCAAAATGAATTTGACATTACCTTCATCGCCAACAAACCCGTTGCTGTTTGCGACTTAGAGTCGTGGTACGGACTCAACCTTTCAGGGTGCAAAATCAAGATTATTCCGTTACAATTTTACGAAAAACGCGGAATGCAGTGCATCGATTCCAGCATCATCGCCGAGGATATGGAAAATCCCTTTGATGAAATTGCCAGAGAAAGCAAAAATTACGATATTTTTATCAACGCCAACCAACTCGAAAAAGTAAAACCGCTATCGCCGATATCAGTATTTTTCTGCCACTTTCCCAATACTTTTCGCAACAGTCACTTTGCTGTAGATGACTACACCTTCATTATTGCCAACAGCCAATTTACTGTCAAGTGGTTAGAGAAACGCTGGAACTTGCAGCCAACTTTTTTGCTGTATCCGCCCGTGGAAATGGCAACAGCTAAAGTACCCAAAGAAAAGATAATTTTAGCTGTGGGACAGTTTGAAGCTGGAGGAACAAAAAAACAAATTGAATTAATCGAAGTTTTTCGCAGCTTGCTAACAAATTATCCCGATGAACTTCAAGGATGGCGGCTGATTTTAGCTGGAAGCAGTGTTCCAAAAAATCCTTATTTAAAGACGGTGCAGAATTTAGTGAAACAAGATTCCAGGACGATAGAACTGCAAGTTAATGGTTCCTTAGATGAGATAAAATTGCTTTATGCTAAATCGAGCATATTTTGGCATGGCTGCGGTTTGGGTGAAGTGAATCCTCAAAGGTTTGAACATTTCGGGATGGCGACTGTAGAAGCAATGCAAAACAGTTGTGCTCCGATCGCCTTTTGTGGCGGTGGACAACCCGAAATTGTCGAACACGGGCGATCGGGCTTTTTGTTCAATACGGTTGAGGAACTGTCTCGGTATTCACATCAACTAATTGTCAATCCAGATTTGCTAGCGGAACTTCAAGCTGGTGCACAGCAACGCAGTCAGAACTTTAGACTCGCACCTTTTGAACACAAACTCAAGAGTTTTTTTGAGATTATTCACCGAGAATATGCTACAATTCGGCTGCCAAATCCAGGCGAGATTGCTCAAATACTCGATCGACCTTAAAGGCTAATTAAAAAATCTGCCAGGGGTTTTTAATTCCTGACTCAAAGCTCAAGTCCTCTTGAATAAAACTAATATCAAAGTCGATTTTATTACCGTTTTCTTCAGTCCCCCTCTGCTGCGGACTTTGTATGTGTAGTCGCGACTTCCAGTCGCCGGATATCTAAAATCATGTCTAATCCACTGTTAATAAATTTATCCTTTCTCACTCCCGAACCCACGGGAATCGGGACTTATGCAGCTAATCTTTTCCCGCAACTTGAAAAGCTAGAACCAATATTACTCGCTTCCGGGCAAATTGAGAATTATAGTTGCTATCAAATCCCAGACAACATCGCACCGGATCGAGGGCCGAAAGGACAAATTAACAGACTGCTGTGGACTCAATTTAAATTGCCTAAAATTTACGATAAATTGCAGTCAAGCCTAATATTTTCGCCAATTCCCGAAGCACCTTTATATTCTAAGTGCCGCTACATAGTTACAGTTCACGATTTGATTCCTTTGCGATTTCCCCAAAAGTTCTCTCGGTTGACAGCTTATTTCCGCTATTACATACCCCAGGTTTTGCGACAAGCCGAACACATTATTTGCGATTCTCAAGCAACGGCGACAGATGTTGCTAACTTTTACCAAATTCCGCATCAAAAAATGACCGCAATTCCCCTAGCTTGTGATAATATTAATTTTAGATATCTGGACTTGCCAGCTAAAAACTATTTTCTTTATACCGGCAGACACGATCCTTACAAAAACTTAGAAAGATTAATTGCTGCATTTGCGAGTTTAGCCGATCGCACAAACTACGAACTTTGGCTGGCAGGGCCTCCCAACGCCTACACAGCGCAGTCGATCGCCCAAGTAGAACAATTAGGCTTACAATCTTCGGTAAAGTTTCTCGGTTACGTGCCCTATTCTCAATTACCCGTACTGATGAATCAGGCGATCGCCCTAGTATTTCCCACACTCTGGGAAGGCTTCGGCTTGCCGATTTTAGAAGCAATGGCCTGCGGTACACCAGTCATCACATCCAACCTGTCATCGATGCCAGAAGTAGCCGGAGATGCGGCATTATTAGTCAATCCGTACAGCGTCCCAGAAATAGCCGCAGCCATGCAAACAGTAGCCACAGATTCACAAGTGCGATCGAACTTAAAAAAATCTAGCTTAGCGCGATCGGCCCAATTTAGCTGGCACAAAACTGGACAAGCAACCGCCAAAATCTTACAACAATATCTTTAAATCTTCCTTCTCTTCTTTCATCTCTTTGCGCCCTCTGCGCCCTCTGCGGTTAATCAAAAAAAATCCCAACCAAAAAACCGCAATTCTCATATTATGCTATGCCAAATTCCCAATCAAACCTACTAATTAACCTTTCCTTCCTAATTTCCGAACCAACCGGATTAGCCATCTACGCCAAAAACCTATTTCCCCACCTAAAAACCCTCAACCCAACCTTACTCACCTCCCAAAAATTTCCCGATAACAACTGCTACGAAATCCCCGCCAACCTCACACCAGAACAAGGAATCAAAGGACACATCAACCGATTGCTGTGGACGCAAACCCAAATCCCCAAAATATACAAACACCTAAAATCTAACCTGTTATTTTCGCCAATTCCCGAAGCTCCTTTATTTGCCGGATGCCGCTATATAATTACAGTCCACGACCTAATAGCCCTGCGATTTCCCCGCCGCTTCGATCCTTTAGCAGTTTATCACCGTTACTACATTCCCCAAGTCTTGCGACAGGCCGAACATATCATCTGCGATTCCGAATCAACCGCCAATGATATTACTAACTTTTGTAAGATTCCAAGTTCTTTAATTACACGAATTTTCCCCGGCTACGATACCAGTGTTTTTAAATTTCTAGACTTACCAACTAGCAATTATTTCCTGTATATGGGCCGCCACAATCCCCATAAAAACGTCCAGCGAGTTGTAGCAGCGTTTGCGGCTTTACCCAATAATTCCGAGTACGAATTGTGGATAACGGGATCGGAAGATAAACGCTATACGCCGCTGCTGAAAGTCCAGGTTCAAGAATTGGGATTGGGCGATCGCGTAAAATTCCTAAATTACCTCCCCGCGGCTGATTTGCCGAAAGTCATCAACCAAGCGATCGCCCTGGTATTTCCCAGTCTTTGGGAAGGATTCGGTCTCCCGGTGCTCGAAGCAATGGCCTGTGGCACACCTGTCATCACTTCTAACCTGTCTTCCATGCCCGAAGTCGGGGGAGATGGCGTATGGTTGGTCAATCCCTACAGCATCGCGGAAATAGCCTCTGGTATGCAAGAGCTTGTCACAGATAGCAAAGTGCGATCGCAGTTGCGGGAACTCGGTTTGGCCCGAGCAAAACTGTTTAGCTGGGAAAAGACAGGGCGGGAAACTGCTGCGATTCTCGATCGATACAAATGAAGTCAGTGGTCAGTGGTCAGTGGTCAGTAGTCAGTGGTCAGTAGTAAGTAGTCATCAGGAAGAAGTCCGAGGGAAGTCGGAAGACGGAAGAAGAAAGATTTTTCCCGTCTCCCCGTCTCCCCATCTCCCCATCTCCCTCGGCTTCACCAAGGGACGATAGACCCTTTTACTTGTTGATACCCAACTGATCGCCGCGCTTGTACTGCTGGTAAGCAGCAAAAAACAGCCCTGAGAGAGTAACAAAGATTAGACCCAGAACAATACCTGAAAGCAGCGGTTCTACCATGAGAGCTCCTTAACGTTAAGATTTAACAATCTATTTTTAATATTACCAGCACTTATACAGATGAATTTTCACAAAACCACCATTCAAGACTTCTGAAAGCTTGCTCTCCCCGCTGCGAACGATTAAGCTATGTTATGAGAAATAAATTTTCTTGTAGATAGTTTTTTAAATTGAACTCCTTTGAATCACCAACTTGCCAGGAATGAACTTAAAAACCCGATCGAGCGACTGGTCATATTTGCGATCGCGGTGTTGCTTGCCATCATGTTGGCGAGCATCGCCATCCGTCAGTTTCAAGTCGCCGACCCCTACGTCAAAAGCGTGCTGTCCCTCACAGGCAACCAGTTTCAGGGTTCTGCCATCTTTCAAATGAACTGTGCGGGCTGCCATACATTGGTTTCAGACAGTCAAGTCGGGCCCAACCTGCACCGAGTCTCACAGCGCAAATCCGAATTCGATCTGATCCGTCAAGTCACCAGCGGGCGAACCCCACCAATGCCGCAATTTCAGCCGAGCCCGCAAGAAATGGCTGACTTGCTGAAATATCTCGAACAAATTTAAATAACCAGGGGAATGATATTTGTTCCCCGCTGCCGATCGTCACGCAAGACTAAAAGGAGGGGCATCTGTCTTAACAAATGGCCCCTCCTTTAGTCTGTATAGTTGACTTCCTCCCCCCTGGCATCCCCCTGATTGTGGGGGGATTTTGAGAAGAATTTTGTCCCCCCTGGTTGAAGGGGGGCGTTGAAGGAGTCGATGCTTAATCGTCAAACAGCAAGCTGTGAATGCGTTCACCTGATGGTTGACACCTGTGGCACTAAACGAGCAAGGTAAAACTGCTCGCCGATAGCTGGGTAGGCTGCACGCCCGCCACTACAGCCAAAATCTGGTTGCTTCCCGCGATCGCGATCGCCGTCGAGCCGTTAGTTTGGGTAAGTGACAGTTGATTAAAGTCCAAGCCTCCAGCCAACAGCAGCAAATCAAATCCCGGCGTAAAGTTGATAATCGTGTCAGTTCCCCCACCGTTCGCCAAAATAAAGCGATTGGCAGTGGTACCGCCGATCAGGATATCGTTACCGCTGCCGCCAAACAGCAAATCATCGCCGCCGTTGCCGCCAAAGAGCACATCGTCGCCAGCGCCGCCAAGCAAGGTATTGTTACCGTCGCCGCCGCAGAGAGTGTCATTACCTTGATCGCCAAAGAGCACATCGTCGTCCAAACCTCCCAACATTAGGTCATCGCCTTTGCCACCGTACAACAAATCATTGCCTTGGTCGCCAGAGATCGAGTCATTACCGCGATTGCCGTAGATTGTATCGTCGCTGATATCGCCAAAGATCAGGTCAAAGCCCTTGCCGCCGAAGAGAGTATCGGCATCGATGCCGCCGTAAACGGTATCGTTGCCGATATTGCCATTGATGTAATCGCCGCCTTCTTGGCCGAACACCAAATCGTTGCCGCCCAACCCGAAAATAGAGTCAGTGTTGGCACTGCCGACGAGGGTATCGTTGGCATTAGTACCGTTGATCACATTGTTCCGTGAAGGACTCGCCGGCAGATTGGGAGCGACAATCCTGGGGAAGTCATCAGGGCAAACCAAATCTGTCGGTATAGGTGTCGGTGCAGGTGCAGGTGTCGGCGTCGTGACAGGTTCAGGCGTCGGCGTCGGTGCAGGTGCAGGTGTCGGCGTCGTGACAGGTGCAGGTGTCGGTGTCGTGACAACACCTATCGGTGTCGGTGTCGGTGTCGGCGTCGGCGTCGGCGTCGTGATAATCGGCGTCGGCGTCGGGGCGTTCCCGAAGTTGATGCCACTGACAATCTGACCCGAAGTCAGCGTGATGTCCGCAGGGTTGGGGGTGCTTTGGGTGTACCCAGTTTGATTGACTTCTCGGACGCTGTAGGTTGCCGGCGTTAGGTTGGCGAACAGGTAGTTACCGCTGGCGTCTGTGGTGGTAGTAACAGGAGCAGGAGCAGGAGTAGGAGCAGGAGCAGTTCCAGTCACCACCTTGTTTAACACAATTTGGAAATTGGCTAAACCCGGTTCTCCGGCATCCTGAACCCCATTCTTGTTAGTGTCTTGGAACTTGAGACCTCGGATCGCGCCCGGTTGGGGCAGGAAGTTACCGAAGTCAACGCCCGTCTTGGCATCTCCGGCATTAACTATAACGTCGGCGGGGAGCGCGGTTGTCTGAATCCAGCCAGTTTGCTGTACTTCTCTTACCTGGAAAGTGCCTGCCGGTACGTTGCGCAGAGTGTAGTTACCAGTGGCATCGGTGACGGTTGTAATTTCCCCTTGATCGAAGATTCCATTCTTGTTGTTGTCTACGAAGATTTGCCAGTTAGCTAGTCCCGGCTCTGTGGCATCCTTGATTTTGTTTTGGTTGAGGTCGTTGAATTTTTGACCGCTGATGGTGCTCGTCTGGAAGAAGTTGCCGAAGTTGTTGTTTTGGGAGTCGCTGCCGCTGGTGACGGCGACGGTCAACGGTGTGTTAGCCGCGGGCTTGGTTTGTAGCCAGCCCGGTTGCTGTACTTCCCGCAAGTCGTAGCTGCCAGCTAGCAGGTTGGTGAACTGGTACTTACCCGCGACATCGGTGACGGCTACGATTTCGGTTGGGTCTTGCTTGCCGTCTTTGTTAGCATCCAGGTAGATTGTCCAGCCTGGTAGCGGTGGTTCGCCGGCATCTAGCACACCGTTTTTGTTGATGTCGTTAAATTTAATCCCGCTAATTTTGCCGACTTGGAAGTTGCCGAAGTCTTGACCGACGATCGGCGTATTGCTAACGGGGTTAACTGTATAAGAAGTCGGCCCGCCTGTTTGTGAGAAACCTGCCGGAACATCTTCTCTCACAAAGTACCGACCGCTACCAACGCCTGTAAAGCTATATGTACCAGGAGCAGCAGGCGCTGTACCGGAAACTTGAGTACCCGCTGGAGCGTCGCTAGTATCTAATGTGCCGTTATTGTTAGTATCCTTAAACAGGCGGACGGTAGTACCGTTGAGAGGGGTATCGTCAGGAGTCAGGCCGTTACCGGTCACGTCGGTTAATACCCTGCCGCTGACGGTGATGTTTTGGAAAATGCCGAAGTTCTGACCTGTAACAGCAGTACCGCTTACGGCGGGAACGAGAATTGCCGCAGCGGGGAAAGAGATGCTGGAGTTGGCTGGGGCAGTGGCTTGGATCAGATAATTGCCGGGGCCGATATCCGGGAAGAGGTAATCTCCGGCTCCCGCAGTCGTTACCGCCGCACCGACGATCGTATCTGTGCCAACTTGTAGCGTGCCGTTGGCATTGGTGTCTTTGTATAAAGTGACGACGACGCCGTTTAATACGGTGTCGGTGGGAACGTCTAAAACGCCGTTGCCCGCGAGGTCGGTGTAGGTTTTGCCCGCGATCGTAGTTTTCTGGAAATTACCGAAGTTAGCACCGGTGACATTCACAATACCCGTAGAGGCCGGAGTCGGGCCGACAGTCTGCACCCAAGCAGTCGCAGGCGTTCCAGCGGGAGGCGCTTCTGTAATCGCAGTATTTGTTTTTACGTCGCGGATGGTGTAGCTGCCGTCGGCTGCTGTTGTAGCGCTTTTGGTACCTACAGAAATCACCCAGTTAGGGAGACCGACTTCAGCAGGCAACTGCCGAACCCCGTCACCGTTAAGGTCGTTGTATTTAAAGCCTGTGACAGTAGGGCCGTACTCGTAGGCACCGATATCGATCGCAGTGCCGATCGTCCGAGGAAAGCCAGCACCCCGCTCGTCAGTCGCACCCGCAGCCGCCCCAGCAGTAACGTCACCGCCATCGATCGCCGGATTAGGCGTCGCACCACTATCAGCCAAAGCATAAGTCAGCGGAACCGCTGTAGCCTGGTTCAATGCTGCGGTAGGTATCAGCACATTTGCTAGAGGAACAGTCAGTTGCTGCGTGACAGGTAAATTGCTGCCAGCAACGTTCCCGATCAAATTGCGGATACTGGTAGCAGCGAAAGATGTCCCCCACACGTCAGGACTCGCCCCGCCCAAATTGCCAGCAACAATAGTATTTCTGACATTCACAGCACCGCCGTTAGTAGCAATACCCCCACCCACAGCCAGAGCCGGAGCAGTCGCAGTTGCAGTGTTAGCAGTGATGGTGTTGTTAGTCACAGTTGCAGTAGCGCCGCTGTTGACAAAAATCGCAGCACCTGCGCCTTGGCCCGGTGTAGCGCCCGCACCGCCAGCAACGCCGCCCGTGGCTGTGTTGCTGAAGAAAGTGCTGTTGCTCAGAGTCAAATTGCCGCCAGTATTCACAAAAATTGCGCCGCCCAAACCAGCACCGCCACCGCCGCCTGCTGCGCTGCCGGCACCGCCGGGAGTGAAAGCTCCAAGGGTCGTGCTGAGTCCGCCTACTGTACCGCGTCCGCCGCCGCCTCCGAAGCCGCCGAGACCGCCGTTGCCACCAACGCCACCGCCTCCGCCACCGCCTCCGAAGCCGCCAGCGCCGCCAATGCCACCAGGCCCGGCTGGACCTGCCGCGCCAGTACCGGCGGCGCCACCAGTGCCGCCAGCGCCGCCGCCACCGCCACCGCCTCCGAGGCCGCCAGCGCCGCCAGTGCCGCCAGTGCCACCAACGCCGCCGTTAGTACCGCCAGTACCAGCGCCGCCAGTGCCACCAGCGCCCCCAACGCCGCCGTTAAGACCTGTGCCTGGTAATCCGCCGCTGCCAGCGCCACCAGCGCCGCCAGTACCGCCGGGGCCGCCGGGACCACCCGGGCCGAGGCTTGTTAAGCCGGTGAGACCGGTTTGGCCCGGGCCGCCTGCGGAAACGAAGGGAAAGAGGCCTGCAAAGTCTGTGTTGCCGCCCGGGCCAGCTCCTGCGGGAGCGACCGGAGCCGCGCTACCCGCGCCGCCCACAGCGCTGTTCCCGCTAAACGTGACGCTATTAACTGTGACAGCACCGCTGTTGATAAATATGGCGCCGCCCATGCCGGCTGCACCGCCGCCACCGCCTGCGCCGACTGCACCTGTAGAACGGCCGCCGCTAATTGTCAGGTTAGAAAATGTAACTGGGGCGTCAACCAAAAAGCCCCGGTTATTGCCGAGATTTAAGCTGAAACCGCCGCCGGTCAAGGTGATGGGGTTGGCAATCCGGGGCAGAACTTGTCCGGCTGTGAAGGTGATGTTGCTGGTGAGGGTAATCGTATCGAGATCGTTGACAGCATTAGCCGTCAGAATGGCATTTTGCAGTTCGGTAAAGTTGGTGACGCTAAAACTTCCTAACACGCCACTGTATGCTTCCCTCGCCTCTTGCGAAAATGCTAAAGGTGTTTCTATTTTCCCTGTAGTTACTTCGAGTTCCCAGTCTCCGCCCAGCGCGGCACTGCCGGTCAAGTTATCGGATGCGGCAATATTTGCTCCCGTGAGCTGGCTCAGCCTTTGAACGAAGGCGACACCGGCTTCTGTGGCTGCGACGTTGCAACCGTAAAGTAAAATTTCTGGTTTAGCAGTATTTGAAGAGTTGGGGTTTGCTTCGGCTGCTGGTAAAGCAAACCATGTTTCTAAATAATTGCGGTAGCTTTCAATGTTGCTGAGATTGATTTCTGTCGTTCCCAGTTGCAAGCTGGCTGCTGCGCCGTGAGACAAAATATGGACGGCTGCAATGTTTTTTCGATTTTTAAGCGTTTCGGCGATTTGCTCGATGCCGTCGCGATCGCCCTTGAGAATAATAACTTCTGTTTCTGGATTCGCGGTTTTTGTTAAACTTTCACAATCTTTAACTTGTGAATCGGCAAAAACTATCTGCTGTTTCGGTTCTTTATAGACTTCCATGATTAAATTCCTCTGGTACACACACACATCAAATTCATAGCACAAACCAAGCGCAGCCGCTTTATCTCTTTTTGCGGTGCGGGTGCTGGTCGTTGGCGTTAGCTTTCGCCATCTAGAGATGAAAGCCCGTCTCTACCAGCGCTCGCCCAATTAAGACGATCGCCCCCAAATTTCACCTAAATTGAATATTGACAAAAACCTTTGTTTATGCAAATCCTACCATAATAGAGTTAGTTTGATTGATTGTTTAGAAGTTTTAAAGGAGGATCTTGTTCCGGCTGTTATGAAAATGTTGCAGAAAACTTGCGCGCTGTTTCTATTAATATTTTTTTATGTAGCAGAGATGGAAAATATAGCAGATTATACCTAGGTTGTCAATTAAATAATTAACTGAGGGCGATCGATCTCGATCGGCCAAGAGTCCTCACTGGTAGCAGGGGGCTGTAAACGGATGTTATTTGGTATTTTTGGGCTAAGGAATGATAGTTTGGGCGATCGAACAACCGCGATAAAATTGGTTTGTAGTGAGAACCAAAAGTCCGAGTTTTATGAGGACTAAAGTCCTCACTACAAACGTTTACCAAGTTTCTTCATCGGGATGATTGGAATTGCTCCAGATTTCTACATCTAAATCGTTGAGATAAATCAGAGCACTTTCAATCTGTTGACTTGTACCGTTAAGTTCCAAATCAAACCAACCATCATCAGAAGTTTTCCCCCCCAACAAAGCAGCATTAAAATTCACCGTTAAGCCGTGTTCCGAAATCAGGTTAGAGATGACAGGCTCCTGATGGTATTCTTTGGGAATGCGAATGCGAATGCGGGTTTGAGTTGGTCTGCTGTCTCCTGACTCAGTGTGCGGTATGTCTGATTGTTGAGTTTGGTGAAAATTGTCGATCGGCTCAAATTCAGATTCGCTATTGTTGTGATTTAACATTTTGGCCTCCTAATGTCTGTTTTTTTTCAGGGATAACGTACTACTGCTTGACGATTAGCCCTTCGATCCACCCTAACCCTCCTTAACAAGAGGGGGGCAGGAGTATTCTCAAAGTCCCCCTTAAGAAGCGGGATTTAGGGGGATCGAAACTGCGGTATCAACTGTCAACTGTCAACTGTCAACTGTCAACTGTCAACTGTCAACTGTCAA